>JANYBE010000009.1 GCA_025360945.1 Rhizobacter sp.
TCGGTCGCCACCAGCGTGGCCCGCGCGAAGAAGCTCGCTGCGGCCTACAAGCTCGACAGCGTACCGACCCTGGTGGTCAACGGCCACTACAGCACCTCACCCGCCCAGGCCGGCGGCAGCGACCAGTCGATGGCGGTCGTCGACTTCCTGATCCAGCGCGCGCGCAAAGGCTGAGCCCGCACAGCCAAGAGTGCTTGCAAGCACTAGGCTGGGTGCGGTGGTGCCGCAAGCGCTACCTGCGGCTTTTCGCCTTGCGCGCGTCGAACTCGGCGAGCTGCGCCTTCAGCAGCAGCATCAACACGCGCGCGTTGTCCTCGCTCAGGCTGAGCAGCGTCGTCGGTACGCCTTCGTCGCGTGCTGACACGGGTTGAACCAGTGCGTCGACCTGCGCACGGATCAGGCCGCTGCTATTGCTCATCGCCTTGACGCGTTGAATCTCGATGTTCCAGATCTTCAAGCCAATACCTCCATCAGTTCGTCGTCGCGCACTTCGGCAAGCGGCGGCTGCACGAGGCCGAGCCGCTCGGCCACGCGTTGCGGATCGTTGATCGTGCGCACCGCGGCATAGGCCACTTCGGCCTGCGGATGGCGGCGGCGAAGGTTGTTCAGCCACTGCTTCAGGCGCCCGGCGCGGGCGTGCGGCTCGATGTGGCCGCACACGAGTGCCCAGAACGCGACCAGCAGCGGTTGCACTTGGGCCCACCCCAGTTCGGCGTGACCACCGCGCGCCTCAGCAACGATCGCCAGCGCCAGCCCCGGATCGCTGACCATGCCGCGACCCAGCATGAGCGTGTCGCAGCCCGAGAGCTCGCGGGCGCGCAGCGCATCGCTTACGCTCCAGATCTCGCCGTTCGCGATCACCGGGATGGTCACGGCCTCGCGAACCCGCGCGATGCGCTCCCAGTACGCCGGCGGCCGGTAGCCGTCGGCCTTGGTGCGTGCGTGTACGACCAGTTCGCACGCGCCGCCACTGACGATCGCGTGCGCGCACTCGAGCGTGCGGCTGTCGTCGTTGAAGCCCAAGCGCATCTTGGCCGAGACCGGCATCGCGGCCGGCACCGCGCGCCGCACCGCGCCGACGATGCGCGCGATCAGTTCCGGGTCTTCGAGCAGCGCCGCGCCGCCGCCGTGGCGGTTCACGATCTTCGCCGGGCAGCCGAAGTTGAGATCGATGCCGGCCGGCCCCAGGCCGGCCAGGCGTGCCGCGTTCTCAGCCAGGCACACGGCGTCGGAGCCCATCAGTTGGGCGCGCACGGGCACACCGGCCGGCGTGCGGCCGCCATGCCTTAGCTCGGGCACGATGCGATAGAAGACGCGCTCGGGCAGGAGAGTGCCGGTAACACGGATGAACTCGGCCACGCAGCGGTCGATGCCACCGACGCGTGTCAGGATGTCGCGCAGCGTGAAGTCGAGCAACCCCTCCATGGGGGCGAGTAGCAGGGTCATTCGGGCAGTCTGGTGGCGGTGCGGTGTGGCCCGCTAGTGTAAGAACCCCGCAGCGACCCGAACGCGGGCTTTCCGATAAAGTCGTCTCAATCCGTTGCACAGGAAAGCATTGCGAATGAATCTGATCTATGTCGGCGACCCCATGTGCTCTTGGTGCTATGGCTTCGCCGCCCCGCTCGACCAACTGCTCACCGATCCGCAAGACGCGGCACCGTTACAGCTCGCACTCGTGATGGGCGGGCTGCGCCCGTTCACGACCGAACCGATCACGTCCGAGCGCGCCAACGAGCTCGCCGGCCACTGGCATCATGTCGCGCAGGCCAGCGGCCAGCCGTTCGGTGAGGCACCGAACACGGCGCTGCACCAGCCAGGGTTTAAATATGACACCGAACCCGCGAGTCGCGCCACCGTGACGGTACGCAGCCTGTGGCCCAAGCTCGTCTGGCGCTACTTCAAAGCGGTGCAGCAAGCGTTCTACGCTGAGGGCCGCAACGTCACCGAGCCCGGCGTGCTTGCCGATATTGCCGAAGCGTTGACCATCCCGCGTGCCGACTTCGCCAAGGCCTTGGCCTCGCAGGCGATGCGCGACGCGACGCTCGCGGACTTCCAGCAATCGCAGTCCTGGGGCATCCGCGGCTTTCCGACGCTGGTAGCCGAGCACGGCGATCACCTGCACCTGGTCGGCAGCGGCTTCATGCCGATAGACGCGCTGCGCGCGGCGCTCAGCGGCGCTGGCGTCGCGCATCACTCCCATTAAACTGACCCGGCAACAGGACTCCGCCATGACCCTCAAACTGATCGCCCTTGCGGCCACCGTGATTTCGTTCGGCGCTTTCGCACAGCCCGATCTGGCAGCGACCGCCGCCAAGGAAAAAGGCGCAATCGTGACACCCAGCGGCCTGGTGTACCGCTCGCTGCGCGACGGCAACGGCGCGAGCCCGACCGCGGCCGACACCGTCAAGGTGCACTACCGCGGGACGCTCGCCAACGGCACCGAGTTCGACAGCTCGTACAAGCGCAACGAGGCGGCACAGTTTCCGCTCGGCGGCGTGATTCCGTGCTGGACCGAAGGCGTGCAGCGCATGAAGGTCGGCGGCAAGGCGCAGCTGGTGTGCCCGTCCATCATTGCCTACGGCGCACGCGGCGCGGGCGGGATTATTCCGCCCAACGCCACGCTGAAGTTCGAAGTCGAACTACTCGAAATCGCCAAGCGCTGACACGCGCCTGGCCTACGTCAATCGGCTCTGCGGCCTAGTTCTTGGTCGGCTCGATGCTGAGCTGGTTGTCGACGTTGGAGACGCCCTTCACGCCGGAGGCCAGCGTCGTCGCATGCTCCTTCGCGGCCATCGAGGGCGCCGTGCCACGCAAGGCCACGCGGCCGTTGTCGGTGTCGACGGTGACCTGCAGGCGCTGAGTTCCGAGTCCTTCGCGATCTCGGTCTTCACGCTGGCCGCAATGACGGCGTCCTCGACCTTGTCGCCCATCTTTTGCGCGCCGTCCTTGACCTCATTGCCGAGCTTGCGCGCCTTCTGGTCGACCTGTGCAACCGTACCTTCGGCGGAGTTCTTCGATGCGGTCTGGTCGGATTTGCTGAAGGAAGTGATTCAACGATAGAGGGCCGCTGTCACATCAGCAGTCGGCCGCGTTAACTTTGCCTGTAAGACGATGCCCACACCACATCTGCCATAGTTGGTGGCACAGAAAGCAGATCGATGACCATGCTGCGCAACCCGCCGATCGCGT
>JANYBE010000301.1 GCA_025360945.1 Rhizobacter sp.
CAGCGGTGACGTCGGAGCCGGGTTTGAGTTCGATATACGCCAGTGGCGCCTCGCCCCATTTGGCATCGGGCCTGGCCACCACGGCACAGGCCATGACCGCCGGATGGCGATAGAGTGCATCCTCGACCTCAATGGAACTTATGTTCTCGCCACCCGAGATGATGATGTCCTTGCTGCGATCCTTGATCCTGGCGTAGCGGTCGCTCTCCATCACCGCCAGGTCGCCGGTGTGAAACCAGCCGCCTTCGAAGGCTGCCGCCGTCGCGGCCGGATTCTTCAGATAGCCCTTCATCACAATATTGCCGCGAAACATGATCTCGCCCATGGTCTGGCCGTCGGCGGGTGTCTCGGCCATGCTCTGGGCATCAAGCACCGTCATGCCCTCCTGCAGCATGTAGCGCGTGCCCTGGCGGCCGTTCAGGCGGGTCTGTTCCGACAGTGTCTCGGCGGCCCAGCTGTCGCGCTTGACGGCCACCGACGCGGGCCCGTAGACCTCGGTCAGGCCATAGACGTGCGTGATGTCGAAACCGAGCTGCGCCATGCCCTCGATCATCGACGCCGGCGGCGCGGCACCGGCGACCATGCCGCGCACCTTCTGGGTGATGCCTTTTCGCATCTCGGCCGGTGCGGCGATCAGCAGGTTGTGGACGATGGGCGCTGCGCAATAGTGATCGACACCGCGATCGCGCATCGCCGCGAGGATGGCCGGCGCATCGACGCGCCGCAAGCAGACATGCGTGCCGCCCAGCATCGCGACGGTCCAAGGAAAGCACCAGCCGTTGCAGTGGAACATCGGCAGCGTCCACAAGTAGGTCGGGAAGTGCGGCATGGTCCAGGTCGCCGCGTTGCAGACCGCGTTCAGGTAGGCGCCGCGGTGATGCGTGACGACGCCCTTCGGGTCGCCGGTGGTGCCGGAGGTGTAGGAGACCGCGATCGCATCCCATTCGTCCTGCGGCCCTTCGAGCACGGGCAACGGCGCGTGCGCGGCGAGCAGCGCCTCGTACTCGAACGCGCCGAGAAAATCGCCGCCGCCGACGTACTGGGTATCGTTCACGTCGATCACTACCGGCGTGCGGCCGTGTTCGTCGCGCAGCAGTCGTAGGGCTTCGCGCATAGTCGGTGCGAACTCGCGGTCGGTGATCAGTACCCTGGCCTCGCAGTGGTTCATCTGCCACGCGAGCAGCGGCGCATCGAGCCGCGTGTTGAGCGTGTTCAGTACCGCGTTCAGCGCCGGCACGGCGTAGTGCGCCTCGACCATCTCGGGCGTGTTCGGCAGCATCACGCTGACCGTGTCGTTGCGCGCGATGCCGAGCGCACGCAGTGCCGCCGCGAGCCGCGCCGAACGATCTCGCACTTGCTTCCAGGTGTAGCGGCGCTGGCCGTGGATCACCGACGTGAGGTCGCCGAAGACCTCGGCGCTGCGCTCGACAAAGCTCGTCGGCGACAGCGCGACGAAGTTGGCGGCGTGCTTGTCCAGGCCCTGGTCGTACAGCGTTGCCATGTCATTCACCTGCCTTGCTCAATGCCTGATCTATGTCCCAAAGGATGTCGTCGATGTGTTCGATGCCGACCGAGACACGCACCATGTCGGGCAGCACACCGGCCGCGAACTGCTGCGCGTCGTCGAGCTGGCGGTGCGTGGTCGACGCGGGGTGGATGATCAGTGTGCGCGTGTCGCCGATGTTGGCCAGATGACTCATGAACTGTGCCGCCTCGATGAACTTCACGCCGCACGGCAATCCTCCCTTGACGCCGAACGCCAGCAAGCCCGACGCACCGGGCCCACCGTCGACCACCCGCATCTGCTTGGCGACCAAGTCGTGTTGCTCGTGATCGGGCAACCCAGGATAGTTGACCCAGCTTACGCGCGGATGCGCGCGCAGGAATTGCGCTACCGCAAGCGCGTTGCGGCAATGACGCTCCATCCGCACGTGCAGCGTCTCGGTGCCTTGCAGGATCTGCCACGCGCTCATCGGCGAAAGGGCTGCGCCGTAGACGCGCAAGGTCTCCATGCGCGCGCGCATCGTGAAGCCGAAGTCCCCGAAGGTCTCGAAGAACTTGACGCCATGGTAGCCGACCGAGGGCTCGGTCATGCCGGGGAACTTGCCGTTGTCCCACGGGAACTCGCCGCTCTCGACGATCACGCCGCCCAGCGTCGTACCGTGCCCGGCGAGGTACTTGGTCGCCGAGTGCACGACAATGTCGGCACCGAAGCGGATTGGATTGCACAGGAACGGCGACGGCACCGTGTTGTCGACGATCAGCGGCACACCGTGCGCATGCGCTACGTCGGCGATCGCGGCAATGTCGAGCAGCTTCAGGCTTGGGTTGCCCAGGCTCTCGGCGAATACCGCACGCGTGCTCGGGCGCATCGCCGCGGCGAAGGCGTCGGCCGAACCGGCGTCGACGAATGTCGTTTCGATGCCAAGTTTTTTCAGGTTCACCGCGAGCATGCTGACCGAACCGCCGTAGAGCGCACCGGCAGCGACGATGTGGTCGCCCTGTTGCATCAAGGTCAGCAGTGCCATCGCCTCCGACGCCATGCCGCTCGCCGACGCGAGGCCGGCGCGCCCGCCTTCGAGCGCCGCGACACGCTCTTCCAGCGCCGCGACCGTCGGATTCGACAGTCGCGAGTAGACGTTGCCGAAGGTCGCCAGGTTGAACAGGCTGGCCGCGTGCTCGGCGCTGTCGAACACGAAGCTGGTGGTCTGGTAGATCGGCAGCGCGCGCGCACCGGTCGCTGCGTCGGGGATCTGGCCGGCGTGGATCGCAAGCGTTTCGGGTTGGTAGACGTGGTCGGCCATGTCGGCTTTCGGTGCGGTTCAGTGCGGGCGCGTGGCCGAGATCACGCGCGTATTCACGCCGGCCCAGTGAAGGCCGCCGAAGAGCCGCGCGTGCTCGATCTTCACGCAGCGGTTCATCACCGAATCCATGCCTGCGTCACGCGCGAGCCGGTCGGCTTCGAGGTTGACCACGCCGATCTGCTGCCACAGGCAGCCCGCCTTGATCTCGATGGCCTGGCGCGCGATCGGGAGCACGTCGTCGGTGCGGCGAAACACATCGACCATGTCGACCGATTCGGGGATCTCAAGCAGGTCGGGATAGCAGCGCTCGCCGAGGATCTCGGTGCAGCGTGGGTTCACCGGGATGACGCGGTAGCCGCGCACCTGCAGGTATTTCGCGACGAAGTGGCTCGGGCGATGCCACTCGGGCGACAGGCCGACGATGGCGATCGTATGGCAGTTGCGTAGGACGCGGCGCAGGTCGGCGATGGAGTCGGTCATGTTGGGCGATGGGCAGTCGGCTCACCATAACCGAAGCGCAGATCAGGGGTCAACGACGGCGACTTGCACCCCCTGGCGCCATGCATCGACCGCGCGTGGCATGGCAGGCGTGGCCTCACGGCGTTCGCCTGCCTGCTGCCACCACGCCGGGTGCGTCTGGCGCAGCAGCACACGCTGGCGCAAGTCGCGAAGTGCGTGCGCGTCGCCGAGCAATCGGTGGCGCTGCACAGCAGCAAGCGACTGCGGGCCTTCCGCGGTGGCCTGCGCCACCAGCGCGGCGCGTGCCCTGGCCTTCTCTCCTGCGGCCACCCCGTGCAGCGCGGTCGCGGCCATCACGCGAGCGTGCACGTCGGCGTCGCGGACCGCGTCTCTGAACTTCACCTCGTCGCCCCAACCTTCTGCGTAGCGACGCGCTTCACGCAGCACGTGCGGTTCGTGCAATTCTTCCGGGATCAGCAGGATGCCGCGCCGGCGCAGCCAGCGCCCGGGTGCCGAATAGCTGCCCCCGGCCGACAACGGGATCGCGGCCAACAACCCGAGGATCACCGGCGACAGCCACCACGGGAGTGCGGCGCCGCTGGCCAGGATCGCGCCTATCCACGCCAGCGCGAGCAGCGAATGAACGCCGTGCCGGCGCAGCGCCTCGCCCCAGCCGGTGACGGCGTCGTCGCGTGGCGGAGATTTCCAGTCGAGCTTCCAGCCGGTCAATGCGGCCAGTACGAACTGGCTGTGAAACAGCATGCGCACCGGCGCGAGCAGCAGCGAGTGCACGAACTCGATGGCGGCTCCAAGCCACAGCCGCAGCGCGCCGCCGAACTGGCGCGCCTGTCCGCGCAGCATGATGATTAGCAGCGACAGCGCCTTGGGCGCGAGCAGCAGCACGGTGGTCATGCCGAACAGCGTCAACATCAGCTGCAGGTTCGCGGTCGGCCAGATCGGAAAAAGCTGGTACGGCTCGACAAAGTACTTAGGCACCTCATGCGCCTGACTCGCGAACAGCAACGTCGAGATGAGCAGGAACGCGAGCCACAGCGGCGCGGACAGGTACGCGAGTACGCCGGTCAGGAACACCGTGCGGTGCACCGGGTGTAGGCCCGGCTCGAACATAAGACGCGAGTTTTGCAGGTTGCCGTGACACCAGCGCCGGTCGCGCTGCACCTCGGCGAGCAGATTGGGGGGCACCTGTTCGTAACTGCCTTCGAGGTCGTAGGCGATCCAGACCTTCCAGCCGGCACGCCGCATCAGCGCGGCCTCGACGAAGTCGTGCGACATCACATCGCCCGACAGCGAGGTCTGCCCCGGCAGCGGCGCGAGCGCACAATGCGCGATGAACGGCGCGACGCGCAGGATCGCGTTGTGCCCCCAGTAGTGCGACTCGCCGAGCTGCCAGAAGTGCATGCCGGCAGTGAACAGCGGCCCGTAGACGCGCGAGCCGAACTGCTGGATACGTGCGTGCAGCGTTTCGTGGCCGCACGCGCGCGGCGCGGTCTGGATGATGCCGGCATCGGGGTGCGACTCCATCAGGTGCACCAGGTTCGTCAGGCAATCGCCGGTCATCACGCTGTCGGCGTCGAGCACGACCATGTAGCGGTAGTCGCGACCCCAGCGACGGCAGAAGTCTGCCACGTTGCCGGCCTTGCGCCGGCTGCGGTGCTGCCGCCAGCGGTAGTGGATGCGCACCGGTTCCCCACTTCTGTGCAGCGCCTGCACCAGCGCACCCCAGGCCGCCTGCTCGGCGGCACGCAGGTCGGGCTGGCTGGTGTCGCTGAGCACGAAGAAGTCGAAGCGGTCGTGCGCGCCGGCTCGGGCCAGCGATTCGTAGGTCGCGCGCAGACCGGCGAAGACCGTCGGCACGTTCTCGTTGCAGATCGGCATGATGATCGCCGTGCGTGCGTCTGTTGGGATCGTCACCGCGGGGCCGCGCAGGCGGTTCGTCACGGCGTTGCGATCCTGCCCGCGCAGCAGCACCCAGGTGCCCATCACGCCGGTCCAGAAGCCGGCCGAGATCCACGCGAACAGCATACCGAACAGCAGTAGCAGCCCTTGCTCGGGCCAGCTCTCGCCGTGCCGCGGCAGCACGTCGATCATCGTGGCGGTGCCGACGATCGCGCCGAGTGCGACCAGTACCAGCAGCAGCACGCGCCGCAGCATCAGCGGGCGCGCGTCGCTGGGGTGGCGATGGTCCGGTGGACGGTAGCCGAGCATGCGGCGCAGCGGTCGCAGCAGCGGGTGTCCGGCCCAGGGCGCGGGCCGCATCAACGATCGGTGGATCGGCGGATGCGCGCGCGGCGCGTCGATCAGGTGCTCTTCGTTCATGGCTTTTCCGATTCGGGCGGAACGATGTAGCTCCAGGTCTCCGTGAGCGGGTTCTGTGCCAGCCGGATCGCTGCC
>JANYBE010000351.1 GCA_025360945.1 Rhizobacter sp.
TGCCAGGACACGGGCATCGTCAACGTCTTCCTGAAGATCGGCATGGACGTGCGCTTCCCCGACTTCCCGGGCAGCGTCGAGGATGCCGTCGACGACGGCGTGAGGAAGGGCTACCTCGATCCCGACAACCCGCTGCGCGCGTCGATCGTCGGCGACCCGCACTTCGAGCGCAGGAACACCAAAGACAACACGCCGGCGGTCGTCCACATGACGCTCGTGCCCGGCAGCACGATCGACGTGATGGTCGCGGCCAAGGGCGGTGGCAGCGAGAACAAGAGCAAGTTCGTGATGATGAACCCGAGCGACTCGCTCGTGGACTGGGTCATGAAGACGGTGCCCACAATGGGCGCCGGCTGGTGCCCGCCGGGCATGCTGGGTATCGGCATCGGCGGGACCGCCGAGCGCGCCATGCTGATCGCCAAGCAGAGCCTGATGGAAAACATCGACATGTTCGAGCTCAAGGCCCGGGGCCCGCAGAACAAGGTTGAGGAGCTGCGCATAGAACTGTGCGACAAGATCAACGCGCTCGGCATAGGCGCACAAGGTCTAGGCGGCCTGACCACAGTGCTCGACGTGAAGATCGCGATGTACCCGACACACGCGGCGAGTAAGCCGGTCGCGATGATCCCGAACTGCGCCGCGACGCGCCACGCGCACTTCGTGCTCGACGGGTCGGGCGCGGCCTACCTAGAGCCGCCCAGCCTCGACCTGTGGCCCGACGTCAAGTGGGAGCCCGACTACAACCGATCGAAGAAGGTCGACCTGAACACGCTGACCAAGGAGCAAGTAGCCGCGTGGAAGCCGGGCGACACGTTGCTGCTGAGCGGCAAGATGCTGACCGGGCGCGATGCCGCGCACAAGCGTATCCAGGACATGCTCGCCAAGGGCGAGCAACTGCCGGTGGACTTCACCAACCGCGTGATCTATTACGTCGGCCCGGTCGACCCGGTTCGCGACGAGGTCGTCGGCCCCGCTGGCCCGACGACCGCGACACGCATGGACAAGTTCACCGAGATGATGCTCAGCGAAACCGGACTGATCGGCATGATCGGCAAGGCCGAGCGCGGCCCTACCGGCGTCGAGGCGATCAAGAAGCACAAGAGTGCCTATCTGATGGCGGTGGGCGGCGCGGCCTACCTGGTGTCGAAGGCGATCAAGCACGCCAGCGTGGTCGGCTTCAGTGATTTGGGCATGGAAGCGATCTACGAGTTCGACGTGACCGACATGCCGGTCACGGTGGCGGTCGATTCGAGCGGGGTGTCGGTGCATGACACTGGACCGAAGCAATGGGAGTCGCGCATCAAGGCCTGGGGCGGCAGGATTCCCGTCGTCGCCGCCTGACCGTTCAACCGATGATCCGGGGGCTGCGGCTGGCTTCTGGGCAGGTGCTTTGGTTCTACATCGCCTGCCACTTCAATCCGGCCTCGGCCGCGGCCAGCGAGATCAGGCCGAGCGAGTGGTTGATGCCCGCCCACCGCCGGCGAACGACATCATTCTGTGAACGCGCCGCCTTTAGACGAGGGCAGGCGAGCCATGGACACGGTCTGGGTCACCGGCACGATGCGCGTGAACCGGACCGACACGATGATGGGCGTGAGCGGCTACCACGTCAGCGCTAAGGCGCCGACGCGAGTCCACCGTGTCGAAGCAGTAACCACGCTGCTGTTCCCGGCCGCGTTCCTGACCAACCGGCTGATGGTAGGTGGGTTCGCCAGCGTGGTGCTGATGGTCGTCGCGGTCTGGCAGAGTCTGAAGGCGCCTTCGACCCCACCGGCACCGAAGGCGCGCACGTCGGCGCGTCTGGGCTGACGTTCAGCTCGTCGCCGGCTCCGCCTCGCCAGCAGGGCAGCAGCGGTACTCGTGCGACTTGTCGAGCAGCTCGATCCGACGCTTCAACAGCTCGTTCTGCAGCCGCTTGTTCTCGAGCTCGAGTTCGATCGACTTGTCGAGCGAGGGCTCGCAGGTGTCGCAGTCGTCCAGGCAGCCCTTGACCAGCGTGCCCGGTGTCGGCAGCGAGCTCTTGCGTTCGAACGAGAACTCGGTGACGACCTGATCGCTTACCAGGCCATTGCGGTCTAGCAGCCCCTGCTTGATCAGCGCCTGATCGACCTGCGCCAGCGCCTTCGCCTTCAGCGCCTCGGGAATTGGCACGCCGCCGTCCGCCGCGACGAGACGTGTTGCGTTGACGTTGGGCGCCAGACCGACGGTCGCGCTCGCGTCGCCACTGACGCGCGCGGCTTCGCTCACGCGGCCAATCTTCTCGATCGCCAGGCGATTCGGATCGGTCGCCAAAACCGCGTTCGGGATCGCCGAGACATCGCCGTCGGCGACGAACGGGTTGTTGGTGATGCGCGTGTCGGCGGCCGCATCGATCACGCGGCGCTGGATCGCGACGATCTTGAAGCGCACCGTCTGCGTCTTGTTGATCTGGTAGAAGAAGTAGGTGACGGCGTGGCAGCGGTTCGGATTCGAGAACTCGCGCGAGGACGACTCGAAATGATCTTCCGATTGACCCTCGGCGTGCGTGCGGGTCGCGACCTCGCCGACCGACACCGAGCTCGTCGCACGCGTGCCGACCTCCGCACGCCGGTCGCTGCTGGACGCATGCTGCGAGAGCTCGCGCATGAACGCGCTCGTCGACGAGGCATCGTACGAACCGCTCACGTCCACGCTCGCGCCGCCGAAGAACGACTGGATCGCGCCGCTTGTGCCGCCGTGGCCCTTGGCCGAGCCCTTGCTCGACGCCGATGCCGCGCTCGAGTCGCGCACCGATACGTCTGACATGAAGTCCTGAACGCTCGCGAGGTAGTGGCGTTCTTCGGAGGTCTGCTCGTTGCGGTAACTGACATTGCTCGTCGTGTCGAGGCTAAAGCGCGTGCGCCGGTCGCTGGTGAACAGCCGCACCTTCTCGCCCGGGAAAAGCGTCGTGCTGTAGACCAGATCACCGAGCGTTAGCGGCCCCGGGCAGCGCTCGAAGCGCGCGTGGATCAGCACCTCGACCTGCACGCGCCGGTTGCCAGAGACCACGCTGGTGCTGTGCTTCTGACGGTAATGGAAGTCGAGCACGTCGCAGACGTCGTCCTTCTCGAGTACCGGGCAACACGGCGGAATCTCGTTCTCTGTGATCGCATTCATGGCATGTCTCCCCATTTGAGTTTGTCGGGCACATCACCCGACCGACCAACTTTAGGAGCCGCTGCGGCCAACAGACAGCGCCAAGCTAGGGAGCGCTGCGCATCCTAGGGGGTGCGGATGTTTCGAAATGAAGACCGTGTAGGCAAATACTCATCGGCGCGCGTTCGATGCGCAGTCGCCGACAATCCTTGGCACCGGATGTCTGGCGTTGCTCACGACATGTGGCGCGCGTTGGTCATACGGTGTACGCTGCCCAGACCAGAGTAGGCGCGACGCAGCGCGGCAGGGCTCGCCAAGACGACGACTCGCCGATCAAACGCGCATGATCAGGAGCTCTCCATGTCGAACCATGTCTACAAGTTCGTCGAGCTCGTCGGCTCATCGACCGTCGGCACCGACGAAGCGATCCGCAATGCCATCGAGACCGCCGCGAAGACACTGCGCCACATCGAGTGGTTTGAAGTGATCGACACGCGCGGCCACGTCGCCGACGGCAAGGTGGCGCATTTTCAGGTCACGTTGAAAGTGGGATTCCGCCTCGAGGAATGAGCAGGCTGACGGGTTGCTAGACGTCGAGTGTGTATACGTCGGCGGCGCTGCGCTCGAAAGCGCTGTGGCCTTCGAGCGCGCGGTCCCATTCGGGGCCAACGGCGCCCGTGGTCGGCACGAGGCCCTTCGTCATCAGCGCGACTTCCTCCGTACTGGCATCGAACTCGGCCACCAGCTCGCGCGTGTCGAGGAAGAGCCGTGCAACAGCAGACCCCCCGGAGTCGATCAAGACGAGGTAGCGCGCAGGTTTCCGATGCGGTGCATGGGGGTGCTCACGCGGCGACTCGTTGCCGAAGCCCTGGTTCATCCCGCGATCTTGCCATGCATGCCGCTGCAGGTGGTAACCCGCGCAGGCTCAATTTTTCAGTTCCTCCAGGCGACAGATGAAACCCCATCCGCCGCCGAGTTCGCTGACCGCCAGCAGCAGTTCGTTATCGCCCTTCTTCAAAGGAAAGTAGTCTGGGCGCTGCGGCCACGAAAGACAATCCTCTCATTCACAAACACGCTGACTCTCTGTAACCGATGCGGAGCTTTTTCGTCTGATCGCGATCGGAGTGGATGCTGGCGCGCGCATACACGGCCTTCATTCCCGGCTGAGGCTCCAGGCGTTTGGAGAAGTCGTTCGCAAACGAGACCTTCGGATGCGCGTTGTCGCGGAAGCGATTGACGAGCACAAAGCCGGACGGCCGCTCCCAGGCCGCTTCGGGCGTCGTCCGTATATCGAAGTTCGAGAAACAGACTGCGCTGGTCAGCGAAGCGAGGGCGACGTGACCTTTTCGAACACCGCTTTTCAGCTCGTTCATCACGAGCGCGGGCTTGTCCATGTCCGTGACATAGAGCTTTGCCTGCGCTCCCACGACCTCAAGGCGCAGATCGAACGAGACATCCTTCGGAATCTCGACCGCGCCGGAAAAACCGGGGCCGTTGTAGATCTGCCAGTTGACCCCAGTGTTGAGCACCGGCGTGTATTGCATGGCATCGGGAAGACCGGACTTGTGCTGGCGGAGATAGACCCACTCCGCGTTGGCGCCATCGTCGGCGATCCGAAACTGGATGCCGAAAAATCCGCGACTTGCAGGGGTCACGACACCCACATCGACGACGCCGTCGCGCAGTTCGAAGTCGTCCAGGGCCGCGGCTCCCCGTCGAGAAGAATGCACGCGCGACCTTGAAATTCAAGCGCCTTGGCGCCGCCTTGCAGATTCCAGCGAGGCGAGTCCGCGGGAACAGACAGCGTGCCCAGCGCCTCGGAGCGGGCCGTCGATCCAAGAAGAAGGGCGAGCGCCCAGAAAGCGGCGAGCCCGATGCTGCGTTGGTTCATGGTGCGGCCTTCAGTCGCGGTATGCGAGTTCGGGCGATTTGAGCAGGGATCTGCCACCGCGACCTCATCTGCTGCCCGAGGCATGGACCGCTTGAGCGCCTACCCGCGCGGATGATGCGCCGCGTGCAATTGCTTCAGGCGCTCGCGCGCAACGTGCGTGTAGATCGTCGTGGTCGAGATGTCAGCATGACCGAGCAGCATCTGCACCGCGCGGAGATCGGCGCCGTGGTTCAGCAGGTGCGTCGCAAACGCGTGGCGGAGCGTGTGCGGCGACAGCGGCACCTGCACCCCGCCGCGCAGCGCGTGCGCCTTGATCAGCTTCCAGAACATCTGGCGCGTCATCGGGCCACCGCGTCGGGTGACGAAGAGCGCGTCGCTGACCTGCTCGCCCAGGATCGTGCTTCGGCCATCGGCGAGGTAGCGCGTGATCCATGCGTGGGCCTCTTCGCCGAACGGCACGAGTCGCTCCTTCGTGCCCTTGCCGGTGACGCGCAGCGCGCCGTCGCTCAGACTCAGGTGCACGCTTCTCAGCGTGACGAGCTCGCTGACGCGCAAGCCGCTCGCGTACATCAGCTCCAGCATCGTGCGGTCGCGCAAGCCTAACGGCGTCTCGACATTGGGCGCGCCTAGCAGCGCCTCGACCTGCGCCTCGCTCAGCGTCTTGGGCATGCGCTGCGGCTGCTTCGCGCTGCCGAGCTTGAGCGTCGGGTCGGCACTTATCAGTCGCTCGCGCAGCGCCCAGCGGAAGTAGCGCTTAAACACCGTGAGGCGCCGGTTGCTGCTGGTGGTCTTGCTGCCCGCGTGGCGCGTGACGCGGTAGGCAAGCAGGTCGGACTCGGTCGTCTGATCGAGCGCGCGCGCATGCTCGGCCGCTAGCCACTCGGCATACAGCGTCAGGTCACGCCGATAGGCCGCCAAGGTGTTGGCAGCGAGACCGTCCTCGATCCACAGCGCGCCGATGAAATCATCGATCGCGCGCTGGCTGGTCTCGCGGGCCAAGGCTTGAGTCACTCCAGCGTCAGCTTCTGCAAGGCCACTACCTTCTTGTAGACCTCGAGCTCGGCGGCGATCTGCGCCGCGAACTCGGCCGGCGAGTTCGCCACGATCAGCGACCCGGTCTCTTCGATGCGCTTCTTCACGGTCGGGTCTTCGAGCGTCTTCTTGACCGCGGCGCTGACCTTGTCGACGACTTCCTTCGACAAGCCTTTGGGCCCGTAGATGCCGTAGTAGGCCATGCGGTTCACCGGCTCCAGCCCGACCTCCTTGAAGGTAGGCACATTCGGCAACTGCGTCAGACGCTGCGGCGCGGCGACGGCGATCGCGTTCAGGCGCCCGTCTTTGATGAAAGGCAACGCCGACGGCAGGTTGTCGAAGATCATAGGCACCTGGCCGGCGATGGTGTCGTTCAGTGCCGGACCGGAACCCCGGTACGGGATATGCACGATGAAGGCGCCCGACAAGCTCTTGAACAACTCCATCTGCAGGTGGGCGATGCTGCCGGTGCCCGAGGTCGCGTAGCTGTACTTGCCCGGATGCCTTTTCAGTTCGGCGAGGAAGCCTTGATAGTCGCGCGCCGGGAACGATGGATGCACCGCGATCACGTTCGGCGTGGCTGCGACGTTGATGATGGGCGTGAAATCGGTCAGCGGGTTGTAGGCGAGCCTGGGGTAGATCGCCGGACCGGCGGCGGTGGTCGACACCGTGGCCATGCCGAGCGAATACCCGTCCGGAGTGGCGCGGGCGGTCTCGGTCGCGCCCACCGTGCCTCCCCCGCCGGCCCGGTTCTCGATGATCATCGACGCGCCCAGCGCCGCACCAATCTTCTCGGCCACGATGCGCGCGATGATGTCTGTTGTGCCACCTGGCGCGAACGGCACGACCAGCTTGACCGGCCTACTCGGGTAGCCTTCGGCCCCCGCGCCGCCGGCCGCGCTCAGCAGCGTCGCGGCGCAGACGGTGATCAGGGTTCTGCGTTGCATGCGGGCGTTCTCCATTCGGTGGCGCTTTGGGTGTGGGCAAGTTTAGGGCTTGAATGGTTCGTCTTTCTTTAGCGAACACCTGCCCCGCTGGCACACTCGCCGCACGTCTACCCCGCTGCTGCAGCTCCCCGATTTCCTACTGATCGCGCTCGGCCTCGTGCTGTGGTGCCACTCCGCGTTGAACCGCGGCGTGTGGGACGCGGTCGAGCAGCTCGTCTACTACAACATCCTGTAAATAGCATTCATTAAAGTACCGTACGAGGTAAGCTTCAGCGCATGAGTCGAGGACGACAAGCGCAGGCGATCAAGTTGTCGCGAGAAGATCGCAAATCCCTTGAGCTATTGACCCGCCGGGGCACCGCTGAGCAACGCCAGGTGGTGCGTGCCCAGATCGCGCTGATGTGTCACGCCGGGGCGTCTACCACGGCGATCTCCGAGGCCGTTGGGGTGTCGGTGCAGACCGTCTCACACTGGCGCACTCGGTTGGCCCGGCAAGGACTGAAGGGTTTGCAGGAGGTGGCGCGGCCGGGCCGACCTAGGCGCATCGGCCCCTCGCAGCGGCTGGAGTTGCTCTCGCTGGCGTGCGAGCCGGCCCAGGCGCAGGGGCGTGCCACACCGACGCTGGACGAATTGGTCGAGCGTGCCGTCGAGCGCGGCGTGGTCACGCAGATCAGCCGCAGTCACCTGCAACGCATCCTGCAAGCGGGCGACCTGCGCCCGCACCGTGTTCGGCAGTGGCTGCACAGCCCGGACCCGCAGTTCCGGGAGAAGGTCAACGCGATCTGCGCGCTGTATCGTCAGCCACCCAAGGGGTCTGTCGTGCTGTCGGTCGACGAGAAGACCGGGATCCAGGCAATCGAGCGCAAGCACGCCGACCGCGCGCCGGTGCCAGGGCGATTGCGTCGGCGCGAGTTCGAATACATTCGCCACGGCACCCAGGCCTTGATCGCCGCCATGGACGTGCACTCCGGACGCGTCCTGGGCAGTTGCACGGATCGGCGCACCCAGGTTGACCTCGTGGCCTTCATGGAGCAGGTGGCGCAGGCCTACCCCAAGGGTCGGGTGCACATCGTGTGGGACAACCTGAACACCCACCGCGCGCAATCCGTATGGGATGATTTCAACGCCCGACATGGCCACCGGTTCGTCTTCCACTTCACGCCGATTCATGCCAGCTGGGTCAATCAGATCGAGCTGTTGTTCGGCATCTACTCTCGCCGCGTCTTGCGCCACGCCAGTCACTCGTCCATCGAGCAGTTGCGCGCGCGCACCGACGCTTTCATGGCGCAACGCAACCAGGCGCCCAAGCCGTTCAAGTGGACATTCGCCGGCTTCGAGCTGCAAACTGGCGAACCCCTGAGGTTCAAACACCATGCGAACGTTCGAAGTACAAAGGAAGGCCGCTGAGCTCGAGCGCCAACTCGCCACGCTCACCGGCCACCAAAGCGCCCGCGTCAAGCCTTACGGCAAGCATCTGCTGATCCAGATGCACCGACAGGGCGGTGATGACACCGACGACAGCGCCGA
>JANYBE010000243.1 GCA_025360945.1 Rhizobacter sp.
GTGGGCGAGAAGGATGCCTACGTCGAGCGGCTGCTCGCCGTCGTGCGGCCTTTCATTCGCGACGCGTCGGCTTGAGGCGCTTCGCCAAGCACCCCAGTCGCCTGCGCCTGGCGGCCCAGTGGCTCGCGCGGATTGCCGTGCTGGGCACGCTCGTGCTCGCTGCCGCGCAGGCCATCGCCTACTCGGTCGAGGCAATGAGCACGTGGTGGTTGGAGCTGCTCCAGTACCTGCCATACCCGGCCTACCTGCTGCCGGCGCTGGCCGCGTTCGGCTTGTCGTTTCTGCTGACGCGGGTGTGGCGCGTCGCGGCGGCGCTCGGCGTGGCGCTGGTCGCGACCGTGATCATGGGCTTGGTCTGGGGCCACGCCGACACCGGCTCGGGGCACGTGCGCATGATGACGTACAACATCAAGGCCTACGTCGCCGAGCGCCACGCCGACGGTTTCGCGCTGCTTGCGCAGGAAGTGGCGCTTCAGGACCCCGCCATCCTCGTGATGCAGGATGCGGGCGAGCTGACCCAGCGCAGACGCCAGGCCCTTGAGCTGGCGGCCGGCATTTTCAAGCAGCGCAACGTCTACACGCACGGCCAGTACATCGTCGTCAGCCGCTTTCCCCTGCGCGATTGCCGACCCGGCGACATGTCGTTTCGAAACCAGCGCGTCGACTACGTGCGCTGCGTCGTGACCGCGCAAGGCATCGACATTGATCTCTTCACGGCCCACTTGCTCTCGCCGCGCCGCGGCCTGAACGCGACGCGCCACGAGCCGGTCGAAGAAGGCATTGACGACTGGCAGCAGAATTTCGCCGACCGACTGACCCAGTCGCGCGAGCTTGCCGCTGGCGTGGCGGGGCACACGCGACCGCTGATCCTGGCGGGCGACCTCAACGCGTCCGAGGCTTCGCCGGTGATACGGGGGCTGTTGGCGCAAGGGCTGCGCGATGCGTTCTCCAGCGCTGGTTGGGGCTACGGCTACACCCACGGCCACGCGTTGAAGCTGGGGATCTCGTTCCTGCGCATCGACCACATTCTCGTCAGCGACGAGATCGGCGTGGCCGATGCCTTCCCCGGTGGCTGGCAAGCCTCGGAGCACCGGCCGGTGATCGCCGACCTGTGGATGCAGCGCAGCCGATAATTGCGGCATGTCAGAACCCATTTCCGCCCAGACCGCGCAAGTCCGCCGCCGCCGCACCTTCGCCATCATCAGCCATCCTGACGCCGGCAAGACCACGCTGACCGAAAAACTGCTGCTGTTCTCCGGCGCGATCCAGATCGCCGGCAGCGTGAAAGCGCGCAAGGCCACGCGCCACGCCACCAGCGACTGGATGGAGATCGAGAAGCAGCGCGGCATCTCGGTCGCCTCGAGCGTGATGCAGATGGAGTACCGCGACTGCGTAATCAACCTGCTCGACACGCCGGGCCACCAGGACTTTTCCGAAGACACCTACCGCGTGCTGACCGCGGTCGATGCGGCGCTGATGGTGATCGACGCGGCCAACGGCGTCGAGCCGCAGACACGGCGGCTACTGCAGGTCTGCCGCGCGCGGAACACACCGATCCTGACTTTCGTCAACAAGATGGACCGCGAGGTCCAGGAGCCGATGGCGCTGATGGACGAGATCGAGCGCGAGCTGGGCATGGAAGTCGTGCCCTTCACATGGCCGGTCGGCATGGGCAAGGCCTTTCACGGCGTGATGGACCTGCGCGAGAAGCGCATGCGCCTGTTCGGTGGCGCCGAAGCGAACAACGGCGAAGAGTTCCTCGACGGGCTCGACAACCCGGCCTACCCAGCGCGCTTCGGCATGCAATACGAGCAGTCGAAAGGCGAGATCGAACTGCTGCGCGATGCCGCGCCCGCATTCGATCGCGAGGCCTTTCTCGCGGGCCACCAGACGCCGATGTTCTTCGGTTCGGCCGTCAACAACTTCGGCGTGCAGGAGGTGCTGGACGCACTCGTCGACCTGGCGCCCGCACCTGGCCCGCGCATGGCGATCCAGCGCGAGGTGCAGCCCAATGAACCCAAGCTCACCGGCGTCGTGTTCAAGATCCAGGCCAACATGGACCCGGCGCACCGCGACCGCATCGCCTTCGTGCGCGTGGCCAGCGGTCACTTCAAGCGCGGCATGCGTATCAAAGTTTCGCGCTCGGGCAAGGAGATGCGGCCGAACACGGTCGTGTCGTTCCTGAGCCAGCGTCGCGAGCTGCTCGATGAAGCCTTTGCCGGCGACATCATCGGCATCCCGAACCATGGCGTGCTGCAACTCGGCGACACGCTCACCGAAGGCGAGACGCTTCAGTACACCGGGCTACCGTTCTTCGCGCCCGAGATGTTCCGCACGGTCGAGGTTGCCGACCCGCTGCGCACCAAGCAGCTCAAGGCCGGGCTGATCCAGCTTGGCGAAGAGGGTGCGATCCAGGTGTTCCGGCCGGTGGCGTCGTCGCTGCTTTTGCTCGGTGCGGTCGGGCAGTTGCAGTTCGAGGTCGTCGCGCACCGGC
>JANYBE010000374.1 GCA_025360945.1 Rhizobacter sp.
CTCCACGACCCATCGGTCGGCGTCTCTGGTCAATTCGCCTACGGCGCGGTCGAACTCGAGGTGCACCCCCAGATGTCGGCACTGGGCTGCGTATCCTTGGAGAACTGCCGACACTTCGATATCGGCTGAACCGGTTTCGAAGAGCGCCCCGCTCAGGTAGTCTGGCCTGAACGCCGGAACGAGGTTCCTCGTTTGGTCTGCACTGAGAAGTGAAGGTCGATCCAGGCTCTCGAGTGTTTCGGCGAACGCCTCAAGCCTGTCCGCCTCAGAGGCCATCGCAAAATAGATCGTGCCGCGCTTCGTGACAAGCGGGTGCGCGCTGAATCCGACGGGGGGTTTGAAGTAAAACGACCGACTCGCGCGGGTCAAACCGCGAATCGTGGCATTGCCGTAGAGCTCGCTATACAGCGCCGCCGAACGGCCGGTCGCATGGTAGCCGGGCTGTGACTCTCGCTCGACCACCGCCACACGCGCCGTGCGAGAGAGGTGCGCCGCGACCGACAGTCCTGCCATGCCCGCGCCGATCACAACAAAATCGAAATCTTCGGTTTTCATGCGGCAAATTGAATTGATGGGGCTCTCACTGCCCGGCCGCAGCGAGATGCGGATTGGCCACCCTCGGCCAGTAGTTCAGGCTGCGAACCTTGTACGGAATGCTCGCGAAGTTCGACGTGAGTGCACCCGGCGACGAGACGTACAGCACCTTCTTGGCGATGGGTGCGAACTGCGCATGAAAGTGCTGGGTGGACTTGACGACGACGATCTTTTTGTCGGCGAGGGACAGGCCAAGGCCGGTGAAGGCGTCGGTGCCGAACACCTGGCTGCGCACCGATGCCATGACGATATGCACATCATTCGCAGCCTCGACCCAGACGGCCGTGCCTAGCGGTGCACGCGACTCCAGCGCGCTTTGGCTGTGATCTAGCACCACCGCGCGAACTGTCACGCGCAGGTCGATCGGGTCGCCCGACAACGGGCCGCATTTTCCGCCGAGCCGCAGATCGACGACCGCACCCACACCGGAGTCCTTGCAGATCTGAATCGCGCCGAGGTCCCAGAAGGCACCTACGGCCGCGTGACTCACGCCGCGCTCGATCAGGCGGCGCAGGATGAAGGTGCTGTCGCCTGCCGCTCCACCGCCGGGATTGTCGGCGCCATCGCCCAGGACGACAGGGCCGCCCTCGATCGCCAACGCTTGATCGATCGCGTCGTCTATCGACAATGCGTCAACGCGGGTCTGCTCGCGCAGGTCCCAGAACTCGTGGGCCAGTCGATCGGCGAGAGCCTGCGCCTTGGGAAGATCGTTGTCCGTCACGACCCACAGCTTGGCTCCGGCTTCGGGTACGTCGCCCCAGGGGAAGCCGTGGCCCAGCGACACGGATAGCACCCCGTCGTGCCCCTCGCACGCCTGCATGCGTTTGACGAAGCCGATCATCGGCTCGCGCGTCGTGTGCCACAGACCCACCATCTTGCAATCGGCGACAGCCGTCGTCGGCCGAACCTTGCCGGAAGCGCAATCGAGAAGAATCCGATATAGCTCTTTCGCCCGCTCGACCCCATCGATGTGGGGATATTCCTTAAAGCAGATCAGCACGTCGGCAGAGCGGCGCATCAGTTCCGTGAAGTGGCAGTGCAGGTCGAGTTCGACGCCAATCGGCACCGCAGGACCGACGATCTCGCGGATGCGCGCGATCAGATCGCCTTCGCAGTCGTCATAGCCATCGGCCGCCATCGCTCCGTGCAGGAGCATTTGTACCGCGTCGAGCGGCACCGCTGCCTTCACGTCGCGAAGAATCTCGTCGCGCATGCCCTCGTAAACCGTCTTGACCGTCCGACCTGCCGGCTGACAGAACGCGCAGAGGCTTTCGACAACCTCGTGCCCGTCGCCCTCGAGCAAGTTTCGCAGGGACAGCAGAAAGTCGCCGGACGTGGTCGGTGCTTTGCGACTGGCGTCGCCGTGGAAGATTCCGTACTCTTCATAGGCACCCAGGCCAGTGGGAAATGCAGCGAAGGTGTTGGTCTCGGTGGCCAGTTGAGCGATCAAGATTTTCATGTTGGGCACGAAGTGTTTTAGTCGGCAAGGCGTTGGAATCGGACGTGCCGGGTGCGGCTGGTGTCCACGCGAAAACCGGTCACCTTACCGTCAGCGCGCTCGACACTAAGCGCACCCCGCAAAGGCAGCAAGTCGTCGGTCACCTTCCAGCCGAATGCGTCGTCCGAAAAGGCGTCGAGCTCCATGACCGTGGTCGCCAAGGCTCCGACCACCTTGAGCAACAGCAACTTGCCGGAAAACGCGATGGTGGCGTCGGCCGCCAGGTCGGCGGCGCGGTAGCGTCCCACCAATGCCTTCCCAGCCTGCTTCAGGCTCGGCGACTTCTTCGGCAGCAGCACGAACTTTTCGGGATTGCCCGATTCGCTGATCGTCAGCTGCGGCGGCGGCTTTCCGGTTGTCGCGAGCGCCGAGGCCTTGACCACCACCGGGCCTACGGCGACGTCCTCGAAGCGCAAGCTCAGGTTCGCCCCGACCTCGTACAGCGGCAGACCTTGCGAGTTCAGGATCGAGAGCCCCAATTTGCCTTGGTTGTCGACGAAGCCGAACTGGAGGCCCGAGCCCGCTGCGTGATAGCGCGTCCCGAGCATCGGCTTGAATCGCTTGCTTTCGGGCTGCTTGGGCGCCGCGCGCAACACCTTGTCGCCAAGGACAGTGTCGACAATCTTGTTGGCCACATCGGTCGGGGCCAGCAAGGCGCCGTTCGAGATGACGATGATGTCCAGCTCGTGGTTCGGCACGGTGATCATCTGTGCCGCCCCACCGATCACGCCGCCAGCGTGATGCACCACCTCGACACCGCGGTAGTCGTGCTTCATCAGGCCCAGACCATACGGGTTGACGAGCCCGTTCTTCAGCTTCGTCATCGTCAGCATCTGCTTCCAGCTTGCTGCGCTGCCCACCTTCTTCGGGCCGCGCAGATGCGCCATCCAGCGCAGCATGTCATCCACGGTAGAGATGATCGCGCCTTCGCCGCGCACTTCCTCGGTGGGGAAGATGCCGCGTCGATAGCCCCCGGCGGGCAGCGGAACGTGCAAAGTGGCAGCACCCGGCACGATGTTGAAGTCGCTCGGCACCGAGTCGGTGTCGGTCATGCCCAGGGGCTCGAAGATGCGCTGTTTCAGGAAGGCCTCGAACTCGATGCCGCT
>JANYBE010000388.1 GCA_025360945.1 Rhizobacter sp.
CCGGCGCTGCGCTGGCGGACTTTGTCGAACAGGCGGAAGCTGCCGCCGTAAATGTCGTCGCCCGAGACGATGTGCGAGCCGGCATCCACCAATTCAAGCACGGTCGAGATCGCGGCCAGGCCGGAGGCGAACGCGAACGCCTGGACGCCGCCTTCGAGGTCGGCCACGCAGCGCTCGAACGCGAAGCGCGTCGGATTGTGCGAGCGTCCGTAGTCGTAGCCCTTGTGCACGCCGGGACTGGCCTGCACGTAAGTCGAGGTCGCGTAGATCGGCGGCATGATCGCGCCGGTGGTCGGGTCAGGCGACTGGCCGGCATGGATCACGCGGGTGTCGAAACCCAGGCCGCTGGTCTTCTTGTGGTGATGACTCATGTGAGCGTCCTTCTCAGGTGATTCAAGAGGTCGAAGCGGGTGATCAAACCGTGGAAGCCTTGCGCGTCGGCGACGATCGCGACGTGCCCGCGGCCAAGCACCGCTTCGAGTTCGGTCAGGCTCGCGCCCGGTGCGATCGTGCTCGGCGCGTCGGTCATCGCGCTTGCCACCGGCGAGCGGAAGCGCCTGGCATCCTTATGCACGCTCAGCAGCAGGTCCGACTCGTCGATCACGCCGACGAGCCGGTCGCCATCGAGCACCGGCAGTTGCGAAACGTCGGCCAGTCGCATGCGCTGGAACGCGGTCAGCAAGGTCTCGTCGGGGTTCACGCTGATCACGTTGCCCTCGCTCGGACGGCGCGCGACCAGATCGCGCAGGTCGCCGAAGCGTTTGCGCGCGAGCAGTCCCTGGTCGATCATCCAGTTGTCGTTGTAGACCTTGGACAGGTAGCGTGTGCCGGTGTCGCAGACGAAGCTCACGACCCGTTTTGGTGTGGTCTGCTCGCGGCAATACCGCAAGGCAGCGGCGAGCAAGGTGCCGGTCGACGAGCCACCGGCGATGCCCTCGCGCTTGAGCAGTTCGCGCGCGGTGCCGAAGCTGTCCTCGTCGCTGATGGAATACGCGGCACGCACGCCGGAGAGGTCGGCGATCGCCGGAATGAAGTCTTCGCCGATCCCCTCGACGGCCCACGAGCCGGCCTCGCCGATCACGCCGCTGCGCGTGTACTCGGCCAGGATCGAGCCGACCGGATCGGCGAGCACAAACGCCAGCTCGGGCTGCACACCGCGAAAGTAGCGCGTCAAGCCCGTGAGCGTGCCCGACGAGCCAACGCCGACGACGATCGCGTCCACGTCACGGTCCATCTGTTCCCAGATCTCGGGCCCGGTGCCGGTCTCGTGCGCGCGCGGGTTCGCCGGGTTGTTGAACTGGTCGGCGAAGAACGAGCCCGCAATCGTGGCGGCGATCGCCGCAGCGCGATCCTGGTAGTAATCCGGGTGGCCCTTCCCAACATCGGAGCGCGTGATGTGGATCTCGGCGCCCATCGCCTTCAAGTGCAGCACCTTCTCGGTTGCCATCTTGTCGGGCACGACCAGCACGACGCGGTAGCCCTTCGCGCGTGCCACCAGCGCCAGGCCGAGGCCGGTGTTACCCGCGGTCGCCTCGACGACCGTGCCACCGGGTAGCAGACGGCCATCGCGTTCGGCGGCGTCGATCATCGCCACGCCGATACGATCCTTGATCGAACCGCCGGGGTTCTGAGATTCGAGCTTCAGGAACAGCGTGCACGGGCCGGTGTCGAAGCGCGTAACCTTGACGAGCGGCGTGCGGCCGATCAGTTCGAGCACCGCGGGTGGTGAAGTGTGGGATGGGGTCAATGGCATGGTGTCTCCCGCAAATGCCGCGGCCTCGTGACCCGCGTCCTGGGCGATGGTAGTCGCGACGCACGGCCCTTCGCTGCGGTGTGGGCAAGCACGAGCTTCGATGAATTTCGTCTCATTCCGCTGCGGCGCCACGGCCGGCCCGGCGAGCTGGCGCGCTCGGTGTAGTACCCGCCTTGGAGCAGAGCAGCTTCGTGACCGGCTCCCTGTGAATGGTCGATGGCGGCATTAGCGCCCGAGCGAGCTCGAAGAGGACCGCGCGGGTTCGCTCGCGAGCGGCAGAATGGGGCAAGACAAGCCTTGGGTGTCAGCCCCGCCACCTCATGGATCGCTTTCTCGCCATCGATGCCTTCGTCAGGGTCGCCGACCGACGGGCCGGTTCCAGAATGGCACGCAGGACTTCAGCGCGCAGATTGCCGCCTTCAAGAAGGACGCCGACGCAGCGCACACTGCGCCTTTAGGCGTCTCGGAGAACCCGCCATGCGCAACATCGACGAACACACCATCACGCCCGCTGTCATCTCGAGGCAGGCCGAGTCAGGCAACCCGCGCTTCAAGGAAATCATGGACTCGCTGGTCACGCACCTGCACGACTTTGCACGCGACGTGAATCTGACCGAAGCCGAGTGGATGCAGGGCATTCAGTTCCTCACCGCCACCGGGCAGAAGTGCGATGCGAAGCGTCAGGAATTCATCCTGCTGTCCGACACGCTGGGCCTATCGATGCTGGTGGTCGCGATGAACCATGCCAAGCCAAGGGGCGCAACCGAAGCGACGGTGTTCGGGCCGTTCCATGTGGACGACACTCCGGCGGCCGAACAGGGCGCCGATCTGGCGCAGGGTGCGCCGGGCGCGCCCTTGTTCGTCGAGGCGCGTGTCCAGGGCCTCGATGGTCGCCCGATCGCCGCAGCGGATGTCGACGTCTGGCAGGCCGACGACGATGGCCTGTACGACGTGCAGCGCCCCGAGCTGGGCGACACACGGCGAGCGCGCGGCGTGTTGCGCACCGACGCCGACGGCAAGGTCCGCTTCCGCACCGTTGCGCCCACGGCGTATCCGGTACCGACCGACGGGCCGGTGGGCGACATGTTGCTCGCGAGCGGGCGCCATCCGTGGAGGCCGGCGCACATCCACTTCATGATCAAGGCGCGTGGCTATCAAACGCTGGTCACGCACATCTTCAGGGATGCCGATCCGTACCTGGATTCCGACGTGGTCTTCGGCGTCCGCTCTTCACTGATCGGTGACTACGTGAAGCATGCACCCGGCACCGCTCCCGACGGTTCGGTCGCTCAGCGGCCGTTCTACACGCTCGCGCTCGTTTTCGTGCTGTCGACGGCTTCGTGAGGTTTCGAACCGAAGGGGGGGTGCCAATGTACTACGCCGTATGGGCCACCGACAGTCCGGGCAAGTTTGCGACGCGGCCGCAAGTCCGTGATGTCCGCCGCGCGCGCTTGCGCGAGCCCGGCGGACATCCGGTCAAGGTGGTGGCGGGCGGTCCAACGCTGGACGATGCCGACGCGTCGATGAATGGCTCGCTGCTCATTGTTCAGGCCGAAAGCATCGAGGCCGTCCGCCGCTTCGTGGCCGAAGACCCGTACCTACTGGAAGGCGTCTACGCTACGGTAGACGTGCACGAGTGGCAATGGGGTCTGGGTCGACCGTCAGCGCAGGCCACGTGATCAGGCCCATCACCTCGGCGCGCTGAACGACGGGTCGGATTCCGCACCTGGCCGAGGCTTCCAGCGCAGCGAGTAGAAGTCGCCGCGGTCGCGTCCCCACGGGTCGAAGGCATTGACAACGTGGGTCAGCTCGGGCGCGAGCTCCGGTACGGTGCGCAGCAGCACGCGCTTGAGCGGAGACACCTCCACCGTGTGCCCGTTGTGCGCAGCAGGCTCAAATACCTTGCCAGCCGGGCCGTTGTCGCTGACCCAGTCGACGCCGAGCCGGCCGTAGAACTCGGGCCGGAAGCTCGAGGTGAAGAAGCGGTCGCTGAACAGCCGCCGCGAGGCGTTGAGGATGAAGACCTGGAATTGCGTCTCCGAGATCGCGAAGCCGTGCGGACGCGTGTACTCGCTGAGCCAGCCGACCACAGTGTCGACGTCCTCGATGTTGTCGATTACGCTGCCATCCGTGTGCCCCAGACAGTCGTTGATGCGTGTGCCGTCGGTGTTGAGCTGCGCCGAGGTGATGACTTTGCTCGCGTCGCAGCGGTGCTGGCCGTAGACCTCGCGCAACGTCGCCACGGCCTGCTGCTGTTGCGCACGTTCGGGCGCACCGGCGGGAAGGTGCTGGTCGATGAAATCGTCGAAGCTCGTGAGCTGGCGCAGGCCATACTGGCGGCGGAATTCATTGAAGCGCGGCACGCCATGCTCGCGGTCGCGGATCAGGTCGAGCGCGGCGACGTCGATCTTGCCGGTGCTCGACTGCAGCCGCGGCAACGGCAAGTTCTGCAGGAACTGCGGCATGTTTCCCAGCGTCAGCAGGCCCAGGCGCTGCCGACCCATCGACAGCGCCCAGTCCGCCGCGCCGCGCTCCTGCATCGACTGCGTGGCCTTGGCGCGGAAGGTCTCGATCACCGGGATCTTCTGGCGGATGACGTTCGGGTCGGCGTCCCAGCGGCGGTATTCGATCAGGTCGGGCACCAGCGCGTGCAGGCGGTAGACGCTCACGAACTCCTCGGGAAAGTTGAACGGCGAGCCGAAGTGATTCACGCCGCCATTGACGTGATCCGGATTCTTCAGACTCCAGAGATCGGTCTTGGCTGGATCGTAGCGCGCGAAGATCGCGTCGTCCGCGTAGACGTGGTTGCCCAGGCCGAAAATGCCCGGGCCCGAGGCGAGCGCCGAGTACCACTGGCTGGCCTTCTTCGCGTCGGCGGACTTGCCGAAGTTCTGCACCACGATCTTCTCGAGCGCGGCGGCGACCACCTCGTGGCCGGCGAGCAGACCGCTCCAGTTCGCGTTCATGCCGAGGTAGAGCGGCTCGTCGTACAGGAGCTGCGGCGTCCACTCGGTAGTGTGGATCTTCGCGATCTCGGCCGCGATGACGAGCCGGCCCATCTCGAAGAGTTCGTCGGCCGTCACGTCGCGGTAGCGGATGACGTCGTCGGCGCGAACCGGATTGCGCAGCCCGCAGTCGGCATCCGGCGTGGCCTGCGCCTGCTGGCGGAATGCGGCGACAAAGGCGTTGTGCTCGCGAGCGAAGATCGTGTGATAAAAGCTCGTGCCTATGCTCCAGTTGTCCGGAAACGCAACCGCCGACTGGCCGGCCCACTGCGGGTTGATGGGGTCGTTGGCCGCGAACGGCGGCAACTCGCCCAAAACCTCTCCCGCGCCAGCGCGCGGTCCGGGCAGCAGGAGCAGCCGCGCGCGGTCAGCCGGATCGCGCTTGACGCGCTGGCGCGAGGCGGCGTCGTAGCCGTAGATCTGCGACGCGTCCCACCACGCGGTCACGTTGTTGGCGTGGGTTTTGTACGCACGCGTGAGTTGCGATCCATCCTTGCCAGCGTCGAAGCGGGCCGGGTCGCTGCTGTCGGCGATATACGCGCGGTCGATGCGGTCGCCGGGTCGGCAACCGAGCGCGGTCACCTCTTCCGGCGTCAACTGCACGTCGCCCGCGGGAGTGCGGCGGCTGAAGCAACCCGCCGGCATCCATTGCGGTTCGTTGTGCCCTTCTTCGAGGTGCGAGAACCAATCGTGCGTCATGAACTGGATCCAGAACGCCGCAAGCACGTTGAAGAACGGCGCCTTCTGGTAGTCGCAGTTCGCATCCGCCGAGAAGCCCGGCAGGCCCTCACCCGCACGGCACTTGGTGGGGTCGGACTGCGCCCGCGTGAACAGCTTGCGGCTGATGAGCTGCGGGTCGGGCTGCAGCAGGCTCAGGCGGTCACCGTGGCGGTTGCGCGCGAGTTCGTTCTTCCCCAGATCGGGGTAGGTCGCGTCGAACTGCACATTGCGCGCGAACGGAGTGCCGGCCGAGCCCATCAACGGATTGCGCATGTCGTTGCAGCTGCCGTCGAGATTGCGGAAGCGGATCAGTTCGCCTTGGCACAGTTGTGGCCCATCTCCACCCACTGCGGTGTAATGCGGCGCGCCCTTGGGCAAGCGCATCGCGGGCCAGGTCTTCAGCGCTGGGCCGCTGACGCCATCGCGGCCCCGGGTGAAATCGACATAGGTGCCGTTATTGTCGAACAGGTTGAACTTGATCAGCTCCATGCGTTGGTACTCGAGATCGAGCAGCGCACCGTCGATGCCGCGTCCGTTGGCCGACAAGTGCCCGCCGACGGCACTTGTGCCAGGCAGCAGGCTGCTCGTGTCGGCGGTGGCCCAGTAGTTCGCCCAGTCGACATACGGTGTCGCACGGAAGGCCGCCGCCTTGTCGCCGCCCCGGCAGCGCGCAACTTCTTCGGCGACCTTGCCATTGAAGCGCCGGCCGCGTTCGTCGGCTAGCGGGCGCAGGCCGCCCAGAAGCATCTCGGCGCACTCCTTGGTATCGCTGAACGACGCCGCCGGCGAGACGTTGGCGCAACCGCTCGCCAGACACACCGACGCGTACAACAACCCTGCTGTCACTGCTTTCATGGGCCATGCCTCCTGGCTCGATCACGAGCGCGCAACATAGCTATCGCCGCGGGCAGCGTCAACACCACGAATCGAAACGCTGCACTGGCACACTGGCTGCCGCAGCGCCCGCTGCATCCGCGCACGAGGAGCCTCCATGCCCGCCTTCGAGTCGATCACCCAGGCCGTGCAGGGCCTCGAGCAGCTGAAGACCCATCCACTGCGCAGCACCGACACTTGGGACCTACCGCACGTGCTGCACCACATCGCGCAAAGCGTCGAGTACTCGCTCACCGGGTTCCCGGTGCTCAAGCCGCGCTGGTTTCGCGCCACGCTCGGGCCGCTGGCCTTCTCGTTCTTCTCATGGCGCGGGCGCATGCACCACGGCCTGGATCAGGCGATCCCGGGCGCGCCGCCGATTGCCCAAGGTCTGCCGTTGCCCGTAGCAGTCGATCACCTCGTCACCGCGCTGAGGGCCTTCGAACACCATGCCGGCCCGCTGATGCCGCACTTCGCCTACGGTGCACTGGATAAGCCGGCCTACACGCGCGCGCACCTGCTGCACCTGGCGGATCACTGGCAGGTCTTCGTGGCGTGACGACGCCGGCCGCCCGTCTGCGCCTAGGCCGCCACGCCGATGATCACGCTCGATGCCTTGAATACCGCCGTCGCAGTACTGCCGACCGCGATGGCCAGCGCCTTGGCGCTGTCGTTGGTGATGATCGCCGCAACGCTGCCGCCTCGCACTAGTTCGAGCACGACCTCGGTGTTGACCGCGCCCGGCACGACGCGCGTCACCGTGCCGGCGAGCTGGTTTCGCGCCGACAGACGCACATCGGCCGAGTCCGTCATCAAGATGACCGACGAGGCCTTCACCAGCGCGAACGCCTTGGCGCCCACCGCCAGCCCGAGTTCGTCGCGGCTCTCGCGCGTCACCGTGGCGACGATGTGCATGCCGCCGATGACCTCCAGGTCGATCTCGTCGTTGATGGCTCCGCCGCGAACGGCGTGAACGGTGCCGGCGAATTGGTTTCTGGCGCTGGTCTTCATCGCGATGCTCTCCATCAGTGAATAGTCCTCGGTCATGCCGCGCGCCCTGGCATTCAGCCGCTGGATGAAGCGCGCGTGCTCCTGCTCGATCAGGCCGAAATTGCGAACCAGCTGCTCGCCACGTGGCGTGAGCCGCGTGTGCCCCCCGCCCTTGCCGCCGACCATGCGCTCGAGCAACGGCTGGCCGGCCAAATTGCTCATGTCCTCGATCGCGTTCCAGGCGCCCTTGTAGCTCAACCCGACGGCCTTCGCAGCCTGCGTGATCGAGCCCATGCGCGCGATCCCCGCGAGCAGCGCGACGCGACGCGTGCCGGCCAGGCTGTGGCCACCGAGACTGACCCGCAGGTCGGCGTCGACGGTCAGGTGGTTGGTGTCAACGCCCATGTCTCAAGTGCTGGCCGATCAGCGATCTGGCCATCGCACAGGTACAGCGATTCGTCGCCGAACCATTTCAGGTCTTCCGGGTCGTGCGTGATCATCATGACCGGAATGTCGATGCGGCGCAGTAGCTCGTCGAGTTCGTTGCGCGTGCGCTGGCGCAAGGCGGGGTCGAGTGCAGAGAACGGTTCGTCGAGCAGCAGCGCGCGCGGCGAGTGCACCAGTGCGCGTGCCAGCGCTGTGCGCTGGCGCTGCCCGCCCGAGAGTTCGTCGGGCCGCTGCGCCGCCACCTCGACCAGCTCGAAGGCGCGCAGCCATTGCTCGACCGCCTCGCCACCGACCTGCGCCGACGGATTGAGCAGCCCCGAGCGCAACCCAAACGCAATGTTCTGGCGAACATTGAGCTTGGGGAACAGCGCGTAATCTTGAAACAGGTAGCCGAAGTTGCGCCTCCGTGCGGGCACGTCGATACCAGCAACGCCGTCGAACACCACGTCGGAATCGAAGGCGACGCGGCCGCTGTCGGGCCGTAGCAAGCCGGCGATCACCTGCAGCGTGAGGCTCTTGCCCGCACCCGACGGCCCGAAGATAACGCTGCGCCGCGCCTGCGTGCGAAAGCGAACGCGCAATTCGAAGCGGCGGCGCTCGCTCTTCACCGCCTTGACGATGTCGACGTCGAAGCTCATCTCAGCGCACCCTGCGCGCCGGCGCCAGCCGCCCCGCGGCAAGCAGCACCACGAGGCAGGTGATCGACGTTATCGCGACCAGGAAATTGGCGGTGTCGTCCTGCCCGGCCTGCACCGCTTCGTAGACGGCGATCGACAGCGTCTGGGTGCGCCCCGGGATGCTCCCTGCCACCATCAACGTCGCGCCAAACTCACCGAGCGAGCGCGCGAACACCAGCAGCACGCCGGCCAGAATGCCCGGCCACGCCATCGGAACGGTGACGCGGAAAAACACCGCCCATTCGTTTAGACCGAGCACGCGCGCGGCCTGCTCGAGTTGCGGGTCGACTGATTCAAGGGCCGCGCGCGCGGACTTCAGCACGAGCGGAAAGGCCACGATCGTCGCGGCGATCACCGCGCCCTGCCAGGTGAAGATGAGGTTGATGTCGAAAGTCTCCTGCAGCCAGTGACCGAGCCAGCCGCGCTTGCCGATCACGACCAGCAGGTAGTAACCCATCACGGTTGGCGGCAGGACCAGCGGCAGCGTCAGCACTGCATCAACGAATTCGCGCCCGACGAAACGCCGCCGCGCGAGCAGCCAGCCGGCCGCAACGCCGAGAACCAGGTTGATCGCGGTCGCCCAGCCGGCCACCTTCAGCGTCAACGCCAGCGTGACCCATATGGAGGCGTCCATCCGCGCAGCGTTACGGTTTGCCGAAGCCGTAACGCGCGAGCAGGGCTTGTGCGGCGGGTGTGTGCAAGAAGTCGAGGAACTTGCGCGCGGCGTCCGGGTTCGGGCCGGTGTTGACGGCGGCGATCGGGTACCGAATCGAGGTTTCGGTCGGGACCGTCGCGATGACCTTGACCTTGTCCTTCATGATGGCCGCATCGGTCGAGTAGACGAAGCCGGCCTCGACCTCGCCGCGGGCGACGTAGTCGAGCGCCTGCCGCACGCTTTGCGCCATCACGGCCTTGGGTTCGACCGCAGTCCAGAGCTTGGCCGCCTCCAGCGAGCCCCGGGTGTAGCGGCCGACCGGCACACTCGCCGGGTTGCCCATCGCGATGCGCAGGACTGAAGCCTTCTGCAGGTCGGGGAGCACCTTCAGGCCGAGCGCGCTGTCGCTTGGCACGATCATGACCAGCGAGTTGCTGACGAAGTTGCGGCGCGATCCCGCGGCAAGCAACTTCTGCGCATCGGCGCGGTCCATCGCCTCTTGGTCGGCCGAGGCGAACACGTCGGCCGGCGCCCCTGTCGCGATCTGCGCCAGCAGTGCATCGGATGCGGCGAAGTTAAAGACCACGGTCGTCCCCGGGTGCTGCGCTTCGAACGCCGGGCCGAGTTCCTTGAACGCGTTCGTTAGGCTCGCGGCCGCCGATACAGTGAGGTCGGCAGCACCCGCGACCAGCGGAACAAACGCGAGGAGGAGTGCGCCGAGACGGGAGCGCAGACGGGAGCGGATCATGCAGGTTCCGGGCGGAGGGGGTTATGGCGGTGCATGAGCAATCGCCCAACGAAATATAGCGCAATACATAACGCTTTCGGAAGCGCCTGCAGTGCATGGGTGATTGCGTTCATCGTTATGGTTTATGGAATACTTCGATCGCCCACACACCGGCGGCGGCGACCCAGATCATGAAGGCACCTGAGATGTCTGCTTGTGAAACCCAGCGCGTCGAAATCGGCTCGGTCGAGGTCTTGCCCGGCGGCAAGAGTTTCGTGCTCGGGCTCGTAGGCGCAAATCAGGAGCCGCATCGAATGGAACTGCCTTCGTGGGCCGTCCATCAGTTGCTGCGCATCCTTCCCCGATTGGACGGCGCCCTTGCACAAGCGCGAGAGGATTTCAGCGCGCGATCAGCCCGATCAGCCGCCTGAGATCTGCCTGACAGGCGCGCGCCGCCGTCGACTCGACGCGCCGGTAGAGGTCGATCAGCTGGCGGCCGGTGTCCGTGATCGCGCTGCCTCCGCCGTGCTGCCCACCCTTGGCGGAGTCCACCGCGGGTTTCCTTAGGGCGCGGTTCAATTCGTCCAGGAGCAGCCACGCGCGCCGGTACGACATGTCCAGGCTCTTCGCAGCCGCCGTGATCGAGCCCGTCTCGACAATCGCCTCGAGCAGCGCAATCTTGCCCGGTCCGATCGCGATCACGTCGCCCGCGGTGATCCGCATCCGGAACTTTGCCACTGGCTTGGGCACGCCGCGCGCGCGGCTCGAGGTCGCGCCACTGACGCTGGCGGACGTTGTTGTCTTGGAGGGCATGGTGCGGACCAGTTTCAGAACGGGCGTTCCCGGTGAGCGGCATTACATCATTGCTGCCGCGCACCGGCGAGGCGCCGTGTCCGTGTCCGTGTCCGTGTCCGTGTCCGTGTCCGAGCGCTCTCAGGCAAGTTGCGGCTTGAAGATCATCGCCACGCCGTTCATGCAGTAGCGCAAGCCAGTGGGCTTCGGGCCATCGTCGAACACGTGCCCGAGATGCCCGCCGCAGCGGCGGCAGTGCACTTCGTTGCGGACCATGCCGAGCGAGGTGTCTTCGTGCTTGCGCACCGCGTTGTCCTGCGGCTGGTAGAAACTCGGCCACCCTGTGCCGCTCTCGAACTTGGTCTTCGACGAGAACAGCGCGAGCTCGCAGCCGGCGCAGGAGAAGATTCCGGCGCGATGCTCATTGTTGAGCGGGCTGGTGAACGGCCGCTCGGTGCCTTCGCGCCGGAGCACGGCGTACTGGTTCGCATCCAGCCGCTTGCGCCACTCGTCGTCGCTGCGCGTGACCTCGAAGGTCTCGGCCGCGAAAGCCTGTTGCATGGCCAGCCCGAGCACGCTCGTGAGCGTCCCCGCAAACACCGCCACGCCGCCGGCTCGCAGAACACCGCGTCTCGAATGATTCATCGCAAGCTCCTTGTACATTTGCTGCCGTGACGACGCCCGACTCGGCGCCAGCATTGGTCATCGGCTTAGTCGCCTTTACACGAAAGCTTCTTACAGGGTGATGCATGTGATCATCGCTATATCCCAGCGTATATTACTCGTCACTGCGGCACGGAATGACGACGATGCTTAAGCCACCGTTCAAACTCGCCCCGTCGATGTCCACTGCAAGCGCGCCGTCGGGCGGCGGCGCAGGCTACGCGCCGCTCGCCTGCTGCGAGGACGCGAGCGAGCCTGCCTATAGGGTCGCGCCGAACCTGCGTACCCGCCTGGCTGACCTGGACCCGCACCTACACTGCTCGGTGGTCGGCACCTGCCTGAGCACTTCCGAGTTGCGCAAGCTGATGGCGCGCTTCGTGTTCGTCCGCGACTCGAGCGACCTGGAGATTCACCACGAGGCGGTGGCGCATGCATCGCAGGGTGGCCCCATCGCCAAGGCCTTGCACAAGCTGCTTGACCAGTGCCACGAGACCGTCGTGCAGCGCTTCGCGCAGGCGCACGACGCGGCAACGATCACGGCGTTGTGGGACGACGCGCTGCGCCAGGGCGAGATCCCCGGCGCTTACTGGGCCATGCTGACCCACCGCGAAGTCACGCCGGCGCTGCGGCAGAGGGTCTTCGGCGACGTGCACATGCTGTCGCACCTGGTCGGCCCCGCGAATCGCGCCGACATCCGTCGCCTGGTGGCGCTCGAGCGCGAGAATGAAGAATTGCGCGATCGTGCGGAACGGCAGCAGCTTCGCGCACAGGAGCTGGGCGGGGAACGCGACCGGACGATCGCCCGGCTTCAGCACGAGCTTGCCGATGCGCAGGCGGCGCGTGCATTGGATGCGGTCGATCGCGCGGTGCCTTCGGGTGCGGACAACATCGCCACGGCGATGGCGGTGGTCGCGTTGCAGACGGAACGCCGCGAACGCGCCGAGCAGTCTGCTGGCGTGGCCGCGGACGAGGCCGCACGGCTGCGCGAGGAACTGGCGCACCTGGGCCGGCACGTGCAGACGCTCAATCGCGAGCTATTCGCCGCCGCGGGTTGCCTGAAGCACGGCTGATGCGTCACCGGCGCGGCGCTGAAGACTCCGAGGCTGACGAGGTTGGAGACCAAGCGCCCAGCCTTGACGTTGTTGGGCACGGCGAGGCGGGCAAAGCCGTTGGCGCCGAGCGCGGCACCGTCGACTTCGCAAGCGATCATGTCGGGCTGGTTGCCGAACGTGGCGGCCAGTTCGCCGAGCGAGAACAGCGTCTGGTAGCCATCGATGCCGGTCGCCACGACGTACTTGCTCAGCACATCGTTCTTCACGGCGGGGTCCGGGCTGATGCCGACCGTCGTGCCCAGCAGATCCCAGAAACTCACGCCGGTGTAGGTGTGCCCGCCGGCGGTCTCGGTGATCGTGTTCAAGCTTTGCAACGCGGCCAGATCGAAGCTCATCGCCGAAGTGACCGCGCCCGTGACGGAGAACTGCGTGGACAATCCGACCCCGGTGCCCGTCTGGGTCGAGCCGGAACCGCGAACATCGAGGTCGACCAGGTTCGACACGTAGCGGGCTGCCTTCGGGTCACCCGGCGCGGTCACGCGCGCGAAACCGTCGGCACCTAGCGGCGCCGAAACGCCGTTGATCGTTTCCGCATACGCCACCCCCGTCGCTGCCGGTGGCCAGCACGTACTTGTTCAGGACATCGTTCTTGAGGCCCGGGTGGGTGAGGATGCTGGCATCGTTGACGATGCCACAGGCTTGCGCCGGTGTAGGTGTGGGTCTGCGAACCGCCACCGCTGCTGAAGCTGTCGGCTTGAGTGATCGCGGGCCGCGCCTCCAGGCGGGTTGAGTCGTAGCTCGCGGGCGCGGTGACGCCACCGGTCACCCGCAACTCGGTCGGTGCGGCCAGCAGCGTTGCCCTGATGGACTGGGAGGGAAGAATCTCGAAGATGGGGTCTCCCGGAGCGCTGTCGTTATATTTACAAATATACATCGCACCACGCGCGCCTGTCTCTATGCCGGCGGCCGCAGGCCTCAGACTTCGAGATTGCGCTTGACCTGCAGCAGCAGCTCGACAAGCTGTCGGCGCTGATCTGCGCTCAAGCCGGCCACCGCGCGCGCCTCGAGCCTGCGACCCTGCAGACGCAGCGTGCGCAGCATGGCCTGGCCTTGGTCGGTGAGTCGCAGACGGACGTTGCGACGATCGGCGTCATCGGCCTCGGCATGCAACAGGTCGCGTTCGCGCAGACTCTTGATCAGGCGCGCAAGCTGCGCCTTGTCGCGCCCACTGTGCAGCACCAGGTCGCTCTGCGTCGCGCCTGCATAGTGCGCAAAAAAGCCCAGCACCTTGCCCTCCATGTGCGTGAGGCCATCGGTCGCGCCCCCAAGCGCACGGTACTGTTGCGAGCGGAACTGGTGCATCACCGCATGCACAAGCTCCAGCACCGCGACGTCGGTCGGCTTGTCCTTACGGTTGACATTATCAACTGGTTTGCGCATTATTGATGACATTATCAACCAATAATGAGCCCTTTTCGATGACCGAACAGATCACCGCACGCCGGGTGCAGCGTGTGCGCCACGAACTCAAGCGCCGCGAGCTTCAGGTGACGCGGGTCGAGACCATCAGCCCGCATTTTCGGCGCGTCACCTTCCGCGGCGATGCACTCGCCGACTTCGTCAGCGCCTCGTTCGACGACCACATCAAGCTGATCCTGGCCGCCGGCAGTGACACGCCGGTGATGCGCGACTACACGCCGCGGCGCTTCGACACAGTTGCGCGCGAACTCGACATCGAGTTTGCTCTGCACGGCGACGGCCCGGCCGCCGACTGGGCGGCACACGCGCAGGTCGGTCAGCGCGTCACGATCGGCGGTCCGCGCGGCTCTTTCATCGTGCCGACCGACTTCGGGTGGCATCTGCTGATTGGCGACGAGACCGCGCTGCCCGCAGTGGCGCGCCGGCTTGCGGAACTGCCCGCCGGCACGCGCGCGATCGTTCGCATGGCCGTGGCCGACCAGGCCGACCGCCGGCTGCTGCCGAGCGGGGCCGATGTCGACCTGCTCTGGACCGACTCCGAGAGCGAACTGCTCACTGCCGTTCGCACGCTCGCGCTGCCGGCGGGCGATGGCTATGCCTGGTGCGCGGGCGAGGCCACCACGATGGCCGAGCTGCGTCGCGTGCTGGTCGATGACAAGGGCCACGACCGTCACGCGATCCGCGCTGCCGCCTACTGGAAACGTGGTGCGGTCGCGCACCACGAGAACCTCGACGGCTAAGCCGCCGCCTAGCGCGCTGGCTGGCTGCGGCGCGCTCGAACCGCGCGCGCCAATCCCTGCAACACCGGGACCGTCTGCGCGAAGCCGATACAGGCGTCAGTGATGGACACGCCACGCCTCAGCGCGACACCGGGGACCATGTCCTGCCGGCCTTCCTCGAGGTGGCTCTCGATCATCACGCCGACGATGCGCCGCTCGCCGCCGGCGATTTGCGCGGCCACGTCATGCGCGACCTCGATCTGGCGCCGGTACTGCTTGCTGCTGTTGCCGTGCGACGCATCGATCATCACCTGCTCGCGCAGACCCGCGGCACGCAGCGTGTCGCAGCTCGAAGCCACGTGTGCGGCATCAAAGTTCGGCGACTTCCCGCCGCGCAAGATGATATGGCAGTCGTCGTTGCCGCGGGTCTCGAAGATCGCGGCCATGCCCATCTTCGTCATGCCCATGAACGCGTGCGACGCGCGCGCGGCGAGAATCGCGTCGGCGGCTGCCAGCCTTGATCCTGACGATGTGGTAACGGTGTCCGGCGGCAACGCTTATGCGGTCTAGCAGAAA
>JANYBE010000416.1 GCA_025360945.1 Rhizobacter sp.
GAACGTGACCTTCGGTGGATGTTTTGGAGCCGCGGCGTTGGTGGGGGCATGTGCAGCCTACCCTGTGGGAGGCTTGTTCCTCCTCGCCTTCGTCACGATCGTTGTCCTAGGAAGATGGCTCGTCGTCAGGGCGATGCAGGCCCGTCGCACGCCGTTTAAGGCCCGTAAGTCGCATCGATCGCGTGCCGTTCTCCAACGAAGACCTGAAGAACCGCGTCAACGAGTCGCACGAGATCGCGGTCGTGCTGGTGAACAGCGTCAACTTCCGCTTTTGTGCGTTGAAGCTGACCAAGAACCTGCTGCACAACATGTTGTTCGCTAGACCGAACTTTGAAGCATTGATCAGGCCGTAACCCAGCATTGGTGCGGGTTTCGGCCTTTTTCTTATGCCAATCCGTAGTCATGTAAATGATTCGTTATTCTCTTGACCTGCCTATTGTATTGATCTATAAATGCGGTCATGTACATCGAGTCCGTGCCGAATCGCAATTCGCCCGCCGCAGTGCTCCTGCGCGAGTCCTACCGCGAGGATGGCAAGGTTCGCAAGCGCACCCCCTGGCAAACCTGTCCTGCCTGTCCGATGAGGTCATCGAAGGCTTGAAGGTGCTGCTGCGCGGCAGCGTGGCTGTGCCCAGTGTCGATGCGGTGTTCACGCTGGAGCGCACCCTGCCTCACGGTCATGTGGCCGCCGTGCTGGGGGCTGCGCGCGGGTCGGGCGCTGCGTCCTGGTTCGGCTCAGCGCCCAAGGAGCTGCAGCCCGTCTTGCTGGCGATGCTGGTGGCCCGCGTGATCTCGCCGGCCTCCAAGCTGGCCACACACCGGTTGCTGCACGACGACACCGCCAGCTCCTCGCTGGGCCGCGTGCTGGGGGTGGGTCAATGCAGTGCCGATGACCTGTATCGGGCGCTGGACTGGCTGCATGGCGCACAGCCTGCCATCGAGCGGCGGCTGGCCCGTCGGCATCTCGCGGGCTCCACCCTCGTGCTGTACGACCTCACCTCGACCTGGTTGACGGGACGCTGCTGCGAACTCGCCGCGCGCGGCCATTCGCGCGACGGCAAGCGCGATGACCCGCAGATCGTCTTCGGGTTGCTGTGTTCTTCCGAGGGTTGTCCGATCGCGGTGGAGGTGTTCGAGGGCAACACGGCCGACCCGGCCACGGTGGCCGCTCAGGTGAGCAAGCTCAAGGATCGCTTCGGCATCGAGCATCTGGCCTGGGTGGGTGACCGCGGCATGCTGACTTCGGCGCGCATCGAGCAGGTGCTCAAGCCTGCGGGCATGGACTGGGTGAGCTCACTGCGCGCGCCGCAGATCGCACAGCTCGCCGACGAACACGGTGCGTTCCAGCCCTCGCTCTTCGATGAGCGCAACCTGCTGGAGCTCACCAGCCAGCACTTCCCCGGCGAGCGGCTGGTGGTGTGTCGCAATCCCTTGCTGGCCGAGGAGCGCGCGCGTAAGCGCCTGGCGTTGCTGGGCGCAACCGAGGTCGATCTGGACAAGATCGTGTCGGCCACTCGGCGCAGTCGCCACCCGCTGCGAGGCGAGGATGCCATTGGCCTTCGCGTGGGCCGCGTGATCGGCCGCTTCCATATGGCCAAGCACTTCGAGCTCGTCATCACCCCGATGTCGTTGACCTATCGGCGCAAGCTCGACGCCATCCAGGCTGAGGCAGCGCTGGACGGCCTGTACGTGATCCGCACGAGTGTGCCCGCAACCAAGCTCGATGCCGACGCAACGGTGGCCGCCTACAAGAGCCTGGCCCACGTGGAGCGCGCCTTCCGCTGCATGAAGACCATCGACCTGCACGTGCGGCCGGTCTTCCACTACTCCGAGCAGCGCGTGCGCGCCCACGTCTTCCTGTGCATGCTCGCCTATTACGTCGAGTGGCACATGCGCGAGCGTCTCAAGCCCATGCTGTTCGACGACGAGCACCTCGAAGAGGCCAGCGCCGCCAGGGCTTCCCCGGTGGCCAAGGCGTTGCGATCCGTGCATGCCAAGGCCAAGGATGCGAGCAAGACCGCCGACGACGGGACGCCTTTGCACAGCTTCAGAACCCTGCTGCAAGACCTCTCCACTCTGGCCTACAACATCACCCACACCCACCTCAACCCCGAGGCCAAGATCCTCACCACCACTCGGCCCACGCCGGTTCACACCAAAGCCTTCAAGCTGCTTGGCTTGAATCCCGCCTGTACCCAGTAGCCTCCTCTCCCTGTGAACGAAAAGCTCAAGCAGGGCGGGTACTTACGTCTCGGTGGTCGCCAAAGTTCGGGCTAGAACGTCGCTGAGTTCTATGACGAGAACATCGGCAAGGCCGAACGCGAGCGACTCAAGCAGGCGAGCCGCGAATTGCTGAAGTCGCTTCAGACCCTG
>JANYBE010000501.1 GCA_025360945.1 Rhizobacter sp.
GGCCAACGGCTTCTACGCGTTTCCGGGCCGTTCCGAGGCTCGTCCACTGGAAGAGGTCGCGTCGAAGAAGCGCGCGATGTACCGCCGGCGCTATGAATTTCTCGCGCAAGTCGAAGCCAGCATTGCAGATCACCTGACCAAGGCGGACTCAACCCCTGCCCAAGACACCGGACAAATCACATGACACTCAGCAAGACGCCCACGGTATCGGTTATAGGTCTGGGCTACGTAGGCCTGCCGCTGGTGGTCGAGTTCGGCAAGCACACGCGCACGATCGGCTTCGACATCGTCGAAGACAAGGTCGCCAAGTGCCGCGCCGGGACCGACCCCTCGCGCGAGATCCCCGACGCCGACATGGCCCTGGCCACCCACGCCGAGTACACCAGCGACCCGGCCCTGCTCCGCGAGGCCGACTTCATCCTGATCGCCGTGCCCACGCCGGTCGACGACGCCCACATCCCCGACTTCGGCCCGCTGATCGGCGCGAGCAAGAGCGTCGGACCCCATCTCAAGAAGGGCGCCACCGTCATCTACGAATCCACCGTCTACCCCGGCGCCACCGAAGAAGTCTGCATCCCCGTGCTCGAACAGACCTCCGGCCTCAAGTGGAAGCAGGACTTCTTCGTCGGCTACAGCCCCGAGCGCATCAACCCCGGCGACCGCGAGCACATGCTCACCAACGTGGTCAAGGTCGTCTCGGGCGACACGCCCCAGACGCTCGAGAAAGTCGCGCAGCTCTACGAACTCGTCGTCAAGCCCGGCGTGCACCGCTGCTCCAGCATCAAGGCGGCCGAAGCCTGCAAGGTGATCGAGAACACTCAGCGCGACCTCAATATCGCGCTAATGAACGAACTCGCGATCATCTTCGACAAGATCGGCATCGACACCGCCGAGGTGCTTGAGGCCGCCGGTACGAAGTGGAACTTCCTGAAGTTCAAGCCTGGCCTGGTCGGTGGCCACTGCATCGGCGTCGATCCGTACTACCTGACCCACAAGGCGGAGATGCTGGGCTACCACCCCCAGGTGATCCTGGCCGGGCGGCGCATCAACGACGGCATGGGCAAGTACATTGCCGAGCAGACCGTCAAGCAGATGATTGCCAGCGGCAGCTACATCAAGGGCGCGAAGGTCAACGTGCTCGGGCTGACCTTCAAGGAAGACTGTGCCGACCTGCGCAACAGCAAGGTCGTGGACATCATCAACGAGCTCAAGAGCTATGGTGTCGAGGTGTTCGTGCACGACCCCGAGGGCGATCCCGAGGAGGCGCTGCACGAGTATGGTGTCAGACTGTCGACGTGGGACGATCTGCCGCGTGCAGACGCCATCGTCGCGGCGGTGGCGCACAAGCAGTACCGCAAGCTCACCGTGGAAGAGATCAGTCGCAAGGCGGTCAAGAGCGGCTGCTTTGTCGATGTGAAGTCGGGCTTCGACGCCGCCGCGCTCGAAGCGGCCGGGCTGCGCGTCTGGCGGCTTTGAACAGGATCAGACGACCATGATTCTCATCACAGGCGGCGCCGGGTTCATCGGTGCAAACTTTGTCCTCGACTGGCTGGCCACCTCGGCCGAGCCGGTCGTTAACCTCGACGCCCTCACCTACGCTGGCAACCTCGAGAGCCTCGCAGCGCTCAAAGGCGATGCACGCCATCTGTTCGTGCAGGGCGACATCTGCGACCGCGACCTGCTCGCCCGGCTGATGGCCGAGCATCAGCCGCGCGCTATCGTTCACTTCGCGGCCGAGAGCCATGTGGACCGCAGCATCCACGGGCCAGGCGCGTTCATCAAAACCAACGTCGACGGCACCTTCGCATTGCTCGAGGCCGCGCGCGCGCATTGGTCAGCGCTCGAGGGCCAGGCCAAGGCCGAGTTCCGCTTCCACCATGTGTCCACCGACGAGGTCTACGGCTCGCTGAGCAAGACCGACGCGCCGTTCACCGAGGCCCATGTCTACGAACCCAACAGCCCGTACTCGGCCAGCAAGGCGGCCAGCGACCACCTGGTACG
>JANYBE010000513.1 GCA_025360945.1 Rhizobacter sp.
CCGCGCGGCGACCTTGCAAGATGCAACCGTTCGCGCGCCATACCGGATGATGCGGCGAGCCGAACAGCAACATCAGCCCTGTCGTCAACGAGTGCGAGATTCGCATGGTCTTCCAAGCAACCGAGCAGCTCCTCCCACATCTCGGAGTCTCGGAAGACCCGCAACGCGTCCGCGAGCCGGGTCTTGGCCGAGGCGATGTCGCCGGCCTGAAGATCGACCTTGCCCAGCCACCACTGCGCATTCGCCTCCCCGCGCTTGTCACCCGAATCTCGACATACTGTCAGTGAGCGTTTGAAGCGAAGGCACGCTCGGTCCCGGTCGCCACGATAGAACACGACCGCGCCCAGAATCAGTTCGCACTCACCCTCGATCTCCTGGTGCTTGATTTCTCCCGCGACCGCCAGGCATTGTTCCAGATGCGAGTTGGCCTGCGCGTCGTCTTCGAGGTACAGGCTGATTTGGCCCAGATGCAGCAGGCCGATTGCAACACCCCTCAGGTCACCGAGCTCGCGGAAGATCCGAAGCGCCTCGTGCTCGCCCACCTCGGCACCCGCCGCGTCGCCGGCCTGCAGTCGGGCCAGCGACAGTGTCGACAGAGTAGCGGCGATATCCACCGGATTGCCCAGTCCGCGCCGCAGCGTGAGGCAGGTTTCGAGCATTTCGCGCGCCCGAACGTAGTCGCTCTGGCTCTCGGCCAGCGCCGCGCCCACGTACAAGGCATGGGCATGCGCGATGTCGGACGCCTGAATCGCCGGCATCGCCAGCGCGGCCCGTACGGCGCCGCGGCCTTCGGTGGCGTACCCGCGCAGCGTCCAGAAGGCCTGCAGAGCAACCGTCAACTTGACTGCAATCAACGGTTCGACGCCGCCGGCCAACGCGAGCGCGATCGCGCTGCGCAGGTTGTCGAGATCGGCCTCTAGGCGCCAGATCGAGTCGGCCTGTTCCGGACCCTGCAGGCCCTGATTGGCTCGCTTGGCCATCGCGAGGAAATAGTGGCAGTGACGCGCCTCGGCCGGTGCCAACCCGCCGCCCAGCTCAAGCTTTTCGCGGGCGTAGTCGCGGATCGTTTCGAGCATTCGGTAGCGAGTGCCTTCGTCGCGCTCATCCAGCATGACGAGCGACTTCTCGACCAAGGATCCGAGCACGTCGAGCACGTCATCGCTCGTCAGCGGATCCGCGCCGCACACCTGTTCGGCCGCAGGCAGGTCGAACCCGCCAGCGAAGACGCCCAGTCGGCCCAACACGGTCCGCTCGGGCTCGCTCAGCAACTCGTACGACCAGTCAACCAATGCGCGCAGCGTCTGCTGCCTTTCCTGCGATACGCGCGCGCCGCCGGTCAGGAGCTTGTAGCGATCCTTGAGGCGCAGGTTGATGTCCGCCACCGAGAGCACGCGCACCCGCGCCGCGGCCAACTCGAGTGCCAGCGGAATGCCTTCGAGCCTCGCAATCAATTCGGCCACCGCGGGCGCCTCGTGGTTGTTGAGTTCGAAGGCCGGCTTGTGGGCACGCGCCCGATCGACGAACAAGCGGACTGCCGGCGAGCGGCGCAGCACCTCGACGGCGTCCCCGCGCTTCGGCACCGGGAGGGGCAAGATGGGATAGGCACGCTCGCCGGAAACGCCCAACGCTTGGCGGCTGGACGCGATCAGGCCGACGTGTGCGGTTGCGCGCACGATCGCGTGAGCCAGCTCCGCGGACGCCGCGATCAAGTGCTCGCAGTTGTCGAGGATGAGCAGCACGCGGCGCTGCTTGAGATACGCTAACAGCGTCTGGATCAGCGGTCGGTCAGGTTCTTCGGGCACTCCCAGCGTCTGGGCCGCCGCGCTGATCACAAGGGCGGCGTCGCGAATCGGCGCCAGGTCGAGAAACCAAACTCCATCCGGATAACGGTGCATTGCCTCGGCAGCTGCCTGAAGTGACAAGCGGGTCTTGCCGACGCCGCCCATTCCGAGCAGCGTCAACAAGCGCGCGCTGGTCAGCAAGGTCTTGACTTCGTCCAGCTCACGCTCGCGGCCGATGAACGACGTTCCCTGATGTGGCAAATTGTTCGGGATTTCCTTCACCGGCATCCACCAGCTTCCAGCGCGCACGACGCGGAAGACCTTGTCCCCATCAGACGGCGCCACGAACCCCGCGTCGGGCTCGCCCACCTCGAACAGTTCCAGCGGCTCCGCCACGCCCTTGACCATCCAGTGGCCATGCGACTGGATCTTCAAGCCCGACACGCCAAGGGCCTCGCGCGCCTCAGAAGTCAGCAAGGTCTGGCCTCCGCGTGCAAGTGACATCACTCGTGCCGCGGTCGGCTTGGCTAGGCCATCCACTTCCAACGGCTTGGCCCCGAGTGCGACAGCAGCGGCGCTGTTTTCGCGCAGGATCACCGGCCCGACATGCAGCCCCGCGCGGGCCCTCAGCGCCACTGGGAGCGCTGCAAGTCCATGGTGGTAGGCCAGCGCGTAGCCCACGGCATCGGCAGCCGCTTCGAACATAAGCAGCATGCCGTCGGTCTTGTCGATCTCGCGCCCGCGCCACGTCGGCAGCAGGTCGCGGGCGACCAGATCATGGGCCTCCCACACCGCCGCCATTCGCACGTCGCCGAGTTGTTCTGACAACTTGGTGCTGTCGATCACGTCGGTCAGCAATAGGGCTCGAAGTTCACTCATGTCGACCCCTGATCGCTAGCCAGCGTGCAGTTCGGCCAAGTTCACTTCGCCGCATTTTCACCACCGATCACCGAATCTACGGACGGGGCGCGCCTCGCGGCTAATGCCTCATGCGCCTGCTCCGGGTCGATATTGTGTCGGCCCAGTTCATGCGTCAACCTTGATTTCAAGGCTTAATCGAGTCTAACCTCGCCGCAGCCGACGCCGGCGAATTTCCGCTGCTGGCCGGGGGCAGATATCAGAGCTTAGACATCATCCTTGCCCACGCCTTCTACGTCTCGCATGAACGAGACCCAGTTTTGAAGTCCGTAGATTTTGGCTCCCAAGCGCTCGGCCTCGGGTCCAATGGCCTTCAGTCTTGGTTCAAAGTCTTCGAGCGCTTGGAAGTCAACCTGGCCCGTCGGATCGAGGCATTCGGCGATGGCGCGATGGCTCAGGTAGTTCCGCTCATCCTTGAACTTGCGTAGATCCTTTACGAGTTCGTCGTCGTTCGTGAACTTGGCGAGGACCTCGATCAGCCTCTCCAGCGGCGCGTTCTCGTAGTCCTTGCCGGACATCTTGAACGGCATGAGCGGCGCGACGCGAAGGCGCACGGCCTCAAATGCCTCGGTAAGGTAGAGCTTCAAGCCTTGCTCGACCGCCTGACATCCGCTCATGGCCTGCGCGACTTGAACGAAGAACTCGTCCTTCCTCATGAATCCTCCAGCGGCGCTTTGGATGAAACCGACCCGAAAGCAATCTATCGCCGACGACCGCACCTGGCCGGGACGATGAGTTCGAGGCGAAGCCCGGCAGCAGTCCTTTGGCGTGGTTGCCAGATTGCTCAGCGGCAGCTGTCGATCAGCGTCGCGAACGGGTAGTCCCGGCCATCAGCTGACCTTCGAAGCCGTGGGCCGAACGGCGGGAGCAGACTGGTTGCAGCCGGTCAAGATTCGCCGGCGAATGGCAGCGGTCGCCGATACCTGACGTTCGCTGGTCGCACAGCCGAGAGACCGTTGTACCTCAAGACCTGCCGGACGGACACGATCAGAGGGCGATCTGGTCTTGGTTCGTCCGTGCTGGATTGGACAGCGACAGCTCCCGTCTACCGCGACGGGTCACTGCCGACCTTACCGGTCGATCGCAACGCTGAACTCGACGACACAAAGCCGTCGCCCAACGTGCAAGGCTCGCCGCTTGCGCGACGAGGCCATCAACCCACCGCATGAGAGCCATCACCAAGGCCGCTAGAAACGCGGGGTGCTGGACTGGGTGCGGACTCTGCCGGTGCCATTAGCCGACTGCGACGTCGTCTGTAGGACGCATTTGCACGGTGCCTCAGTCCGCCTTGATGCTGGCTTCTCGGATGACCTTCGCAAGCCGCTGGATATCTGCTCTGACGAAGTTCTCGCTGTCGCTGACGCTCATGGCGACCGGCTGAAAGCCGAGCTCGATAGTTCGAGCTTTCATCGCGGTCGAATTGGTAATCTTGGTCACTTGCGCATTGGTTTTCGCGACGATCTCTCGCGGAGTGCCCGAGGGAACCATCAAGCCGTTCCAGCTGATGATCTCGATGCCTTGGATCCCTGCCTCCGACGCTGTCGGCACATCAGGCAACAGCGGATGGCGTGAAGCGCCGGTGACTGCGAGGGCTCGGAGCTTGCCGGACTTCATCTGCGGCAGGCACTCGGGGAGGAGGGCGAAGATTACGTCGATTTGGCCGCCGAGCAAGTCGACCATCGCAGGCGCGCCACCCTTGTACGACACATGCTGAATCCTCGCGCCCGTAATACTCTTGAAGATCTCCAGGGCGAGGTGCGAAGCGGTTCCATTGCCCGAAGATCCTGCGTTGAGACTGCTGCTCTTTGAGGCTGCGACGAGCTCTGACAGAGAGCGAATTGGCGATTCAGCACGTACCACAGGCACCAACGGTATGAGCCCCATGATCGCCACCGGCTGCAGGTCCCTCTCGAGCCGATACGGTGCATCGGGAAATAGGGAAACGTTCGCAGAGTGCGCGATGGTCGCGGCGAGATAGGTGTACCCGTCAGCCCTGGATTTGGCGACGTGGTCAGCACCTATCGTGCCACCGGCGCCTGGCCGATTCTCGACCACAACCGTCTGGCGCCATTCGTCGTGGAGCATCTGGGCAATGTTCCGGGTCATGATGTCCGTCGCCCCTCCGGGTGGGAACGGGACGATGATCTTTATCGGCTTGGTAGGGTAGTCGATGCCCGCTTGAGCGATGACTCTTGGGTGGCCAAATGCCAAACACACGCCGGCTACCAGAGCTGAGCGACGTCGCAGCGCATTCATCGATTGCGTTGACTGCAATTCCGCTTCGCTATCGCTCCGACCTTGGACCAGAGCGACGGCCCGCACCGAGACAGCTTGCTTCATGGCGACCCTTTCGCTGGTTACAGCGATGCACGTCCAGTTCAAGAAGGCTTCCCTTGCCCGCATTGCAAGGTGCTGAGTGAGCGTAGGTCGAACCGCGCCAAAGTACAAGCAGCATTAGTTTCGATGGACCCACTTCAAGCCGGGCGCAGCGACTCGCAAGTCGAGTGCGTCGGGCGATGTGAGACAGGCGGAGATTGCGTTTAGGACCAGGGCCCTACGTTGCGCAGTAATGCGTAGTCGGACGCCGGATAGCGGACTGCCGTCAACGGCTGCAAATGGCCGTCCAGAGCCGATCGTCTGACGATTCCAGGCGGCAGATGACTGCCCCATTGCTGTCGTTCAAGTGACAAGCGGCGGCTCAAGGCCACACACCTGCCCGTCATCTTTGCAGCCTGAGCGACGCTGGACGACCCGGAGCGGACCGTGCATCCCGGTAGAGCGGACATTCGTCTGGCCGATGTCGTTCCGTCGAGACGTAGTCGTTGGGCGGCAGCGCGCAGCAAAATGCTCGCAGTTCGCCGGTGCGGATGCCCGAATC
>JANYBE010000088.1 GCA_025360945.1 Rhizobacter sp.
GCGGTCGAGGTCCATCAGCGTGAGGTTGTCGTTGAGTGATAGCCGCATGTGCAGCCCGCGGCCCTTGCGGTCTTCGCTGAGATAGGTCACGCCGTGGCGCGCCGCATCCTTCGGGTTACGAAACGCCACACGCTCGCCGTCGAGACGGATCTCGCCGCCGCTGCGCGGGCGCAGGCCCAGCAGCCCTTCGAACAATTCGGTGCGACCCGCACCGACGAGCCCGGCGAAGCCGACGATCTCGCCGGGCCTCACGTCGAAGCTCACGTCGCGTGCCCAGCCCGGTACGCACAGTCTGTCGACGCTGAGCATCGGCGCGGCCGGCAGCGGCACGCGCTTGGGTGGGAACATGTCGGACAGCTCGCGGCCAACCATCAGGTTCGCCATCTGCTGGCGCGAATGCATCGCGGTCGGACCGCGTGACACGAAGCGCCCGTCGCGCATCACGACGATCTCGTCGGTGATGCGCTCCACCTCGTCGAGCTTGTGCGAGATGTACACGATAGTCACGCCTTGCGACTTCAGGCGCCGGATCAACTCGAACAGGCGCTGCGTCTCGGATGGCGTGAGCGTTGCCGTCGGCTCGTCCATCACCAGCAGCCGCGCCTTGCGCGACAGCGCCTTGGCGATCTCCACGAGCTGCTTCTCGGCGACAATGAGTTCGCGTGCGCGCGTGTCGGGGTCTATATCCAGCCCGACCTCGCGCAGCGCGTCGCGCGCGGCGCGGCGCATGCCGGCATCGTCGAGCAGCATGGCGCGCTTCCATTCGTGGCCGAGAAAGATGTTCTGTGCGACCGTCAGGTGTTCGGCGAGGTTGAACTCCTGGTGAATGAGCACGACGCCCGCGGCCTCGGCCTCGCGCGAGCTGCCGAAGCGGCGCGGCGCGCCGTCCACTTCCAGCACGCCGCCGCTCATCGCCTCGTAGCCCGCCAGGATCTTCATCAGGGTCGACTTGCCGGCGCCATTCTCGCCCAGCAAACCCACCACACGCCCCGGCTGCAGATCGAAGCTCACGCCATGCAGCACGCGCACCGCGCCGAAATCCTTGGTGATGGCCTCGAAGCGCACGTGCAGGCTCATCTCAGACACCCACCCAGCGGCCGCCCTTGGCGGACGACTTGACGGCTGCTTCGATGAACGCCATTCCCTTGATGCCGTCGTCGATGGTTGGAAACGCGAGCGCGCGATCCGGCTTGGGTGCGTTCTTGCCAGCGCGCGCCGCACGGATCGCAGCGGCAATCTCGCTGTAAATCGTCGCGAAGCCTTCGAGGTAGCCTTCGGGGTGACCCGACGGAACCCGCGTGACGCGCGCCGCATCGGGGTTCGCGGCAGGCGTGCCGCGAGACACGATTTGCGAGGCCTGGCCGAAGGGCGAGACGCGCAACTGGTTCGGATGCTCCTGCTGCCATTCGAGCCCGCCTTGGCTGCCATAGACGCGGATGCGCAGTGCATTTTCGTTGCCCGGCGCGACTTGGCTCGCCCAAAGCGTGCCGCGCGCGCCGTTGGCGTAGCGCAGCAGGATCTGGATGTTGTCGTCGAGCACCCGCCCTTTGACGAAGCTCGTCAACTCGGCGCACAGCTCGGTCGCGGCGATGCCGGTGATGAAGTCGGCGAGGTTGTACGCATGCGTGCCAATGTCGCCGATGCAGCCGCCCGCGCCCGAGCGCTTGGGGTCGGCGCGCCACGTGGCCTGCTTCTGGCCGCTGGCTTCGAGCCGCTCGGTCAGCCAGTCCTGCGCGTATTCGACCTGCACGACGCGGATCTCGCCGAGCGCGCCGTCGCGTACCATGCGCCGCGCGTGCCGCACCATCGGGTAGCCGGTGTAGTTGTGCGTCAGCGCGAAGATGCGGCCGTGCTTTTGCGCCAGCGCCTTGAGCCGCTTCGCATCCTTCAGTGTGGTTGTCACTGGTTTGTCGCAGATGACGTGGATGCCGGCTTTCAGGAAGGCTTCGGCAACGGGCGCGTGCTGGTCGTTGGGGGTGACGATGGCTACTGCCTCGATGCCGTCGTCGCGCGCGGACTCCTCGCGGGCCATGGTCAGGTAGTCCGGGTAGCTGCGCGTCAGGCCGATCGCCTTACCAGATCGCAAGGCTTTCTCGGGCGTGGACGACAGCGCGCCGGCGACGAGCGTGTAGTGGTCGTCGAGCCGCGCCGCGATCCGGTGCACCGCACCGATGAACGCACCTTCGCCGCCGCCCACCATGCCCAGGCGGATGCGTTGTGCGTTGCCGGCGGCGCTCGCGGCTTTGTTCGCCTTGATACTCACCGCCCGTCTTTCGCCAGGCCCAGCATGCGGTCCAGCTGTTGCGGATCGGTGGCGCCGCCCGCGAAGTCGTCGAACGCCTTCTCGGTCACGCGGATGATGTGGCGGCGGATGAACTCCGCGCCCTCGGCCGCGCCGGCCTCGGGGTGCTTCAGACAGCACTCCCACTCCAGCACTGCCCAGCTGTCGTAGTCGTACTGCGCCATCTTTGAGAAGATCGCGCCGAAGTCGACCTGCCCGTCGCCCAGCGAACGGAAGCGTCCGGCGCGATCGACCCACGGCTGGTAGCCCGAGTACACGCCCTGCCTGCCTGTGGGGCGGAACTCCGCGTCCTTGATGTGCAGCGCCTTGATACGCGCGTGGTAGATGTCGATAAAAGCGAGGTAGTCGAGCTGTTGCAGCACGAAGTGCGACGGGTCGTAGTTGATGCAGCAGCGCGGGTGATCGTTGACGCGCTCGAGGAACATCTCGAAGGTTGTGCCGTCAAACAGGTCTTCGCCGGGGTGAAGCTCGAAGCACACGTTGCAGTCGGCTTCATCGAACGCGTTAAAGATCGGCGTCCAGCGCTTGGCGAGTTCGTCGAAGGCTGCCTCGATCAGTCCCGCAGGCCGCTGCGGCCACGGGTAGAGGTATGGCCACGCCAGCGCCCCCGGAAAGCTCACGTTGCTCTTGAGTCCGAGGTGCTTGGACGCCTTCGCCGACAGCAGCATCTGCTCCACCGCCCAAGCCTGGCGCGCTTGCGGGCGGCCCTTGACGGCCTCGGGCGCGAAGGCATCGAAGGCTTCGTCGTAGGCCGGGTGCACCGCCACCAGCTGGCCTTGCAGGTGCGTGCCGAGTTCGGTGATCTCGACCCCGTTGTTTCGCGCCACGCCTGCGACTTCATCGCAATAGTGCTTCGATTCCGCGGCCTTGTGCAGATCGAAGATGCGCGCGTCCCATGAAGGAATTTGCACGCCCTTGAAGCCGAGGCCGCCGGCCCATTTGGTGATCGACTCCCATGAGTCGAAGGGCGCTGTATCGCTTGCGAACTGCGCCAGATAAATGCCGGGGCCTTTGATGTTGGTGGCCATGCAATGTCTCCTGTCGTGAATCAGAAGTAGCCGTTGACGAGGTGTTCGAGGCGCTCTTGCTGCCCGGAGCGCGGCTGCGGCTCCAGGGTCTTGCGCTCGACCTCGCGTGCGAGTTCGGCCAGCGTAGTCTTGCCTTTGAGAATGGACTTTCCGCGAGCCGTTTCCCAGCCCGCGTAGCGCGTGGCCACGTGCTGCGCCAGTGCCTTGTCGCGCAGCATCGTTTCGGCGACCAGCAAGCCGCGTGCGCATAGGTCCATCGCCGTTGCGTGGGCCCACAAGAGGTCGTCGGCGTCGATCGACTGGCGGCGCAGCTTGGCATCAAAGTTGAGGCCGCCCGTGCCCAGGCCGCCGCCCTTGAGCACTTCGTACATCGCCACTGCGACCTGCTGGAGGTTGTTGGGGAACTGGTCGGTGTCCCAGCCGAGTTGCTCGTCGCCGCGGTTCATGTCCAGCGAGCCGAAGATGCCCAGCGCATTGGCGAGCGCAATCTCGTGCTCGAAAGTGTGGCCGGCGAGGAGCGCGTGATTCTGTTCGATGTTGACCTTGACTTCGCTCTCCAGGCCGTTGGCCTTGAGAAAGCCGAACACCGTCGCGACGTCGTAGTCGTACTGGTGCTTGGTCGGTTCGGCCGGCTTGGGCTCGATCAGGATGGTCCCCTTGAAGCCGATCTTGTGCTTGTGCTCGACGACCAGGTTAAGGAAGCGGCCGAGCTGCGCCAGCTCGCGCTTGAGGTCGGTGTTGAGCAGTGTCTCGTAGCCTTCGCGCCCACCCCACAGCACGTAGTTCGCACCCTTGAGTTCGTGCGTCACTTCGAGCACGTTCTTGACCTGAGCCGCCGCGTAGGCGAAGACTTCGGGGTCGGGGTTGGTCGCCGCACCGGACATGTAGCGACGGTTGGAAAAGAGATTGGCTGTGCCCCACAGCAGCTTGACCCCCGTGTCGCTCATCTTGCGGCCGAACACGTCGGCCACCTGACGCACGTTGCGGTTCGATTCGCGCAGGCTCGCGCCTTCGGGGGCGATGTCGCGGTCATGGAAGGTGAAGTAGGGCGCGTCGACCAGACGGAACAGGTCGAAGGCCACATCTGCCTTGTGCAGGGCCTGCGCCATCGGGTCCCCAGCGCCGTGCCAGGGCCGCGAGAAGCTGGCGTCGCCGAACGGGTCCATGCCCGTGCCGACGAAGCTGTGCCAGTAGCAGACGGCGAAGCGCAGCTGCTCTTGCATGCGCTTGCCCAAGACCTTGCGGTTCTTGTCGTAGTAGCGATAGGCAAAGGGCTCCTCGGCATTCGGTTTGAAGTCCGTGCCGCGAAAGCGGATCGGCTTGGCGAACGAGAAGTACGGGGCGCGTGGAGCGGGGGGCGCGGCGCGGCGTGTGGATTTGGGGGAACTTTTCATACGATGGATGGGGTTGAGGTGATGAGCGGCTGCGGCGCGTGCCGCAGCAGTGCGTAGATGTCCTGCCAGCGCCGATGCGCTTCGTCGTACTGTTGCGCGAGCGCCCGATCGGGTTCGAAGCTGCGAAGGCGCCGCGGCTTGGCAAAGCTCGCGTCACCCCCGGCCGCCGCACGCGCCAGCCGCGCGGCGCCAAATGCGCAGCCGTGCTCGCTGCCCTCGATTTGGTGCAGCGGCATGTCCAGCATGCTGGCCAGCACCTGGCTCCAGAAGCTCGACCGCGATCCGCCACCGATGAGGTCGGCCTCACGCAAATGCGTGCCGGCCGAAGCCAGCGCGTCGCGTGCATCGCGAAACGCGTACGCCACGCCTTCGAGCACCGCCTGCGTCATAGCAGGGCGCTGCGTGGCCGCCGAGACCTGCAAGAAGCCGCCGCGCACCGTCGCATCGTTGTGCGGCGTGCGCTCGCCCGA
>JANYBE010000611.1 GCA_025360945.1 Rhizobacter sp.
TGCCGTGCGCTCGCATCTGGCCGATCTGCTCGCGCGCACGGTCGAGGTGCGTGACGGCGGCGCTCTCGGTGATCTCGAGCGTGAGCTGCGCCGGCGGCACGTTGAAGTGGCGCAGCGTGCGCACCACGAGCTCGGGGAAGCCGGGGTCGAGCAGCTGCAGCGGCGAGACGTTGACCGCGACCGGCACGATGGTGCCGAAGCTCTCGCGCCACTCGGCAATCTGGTGGCAGGCGAGCGTGAGAATCAGGTTGCCAAGCGGGCCGATCAGGCCGGTGCGTTCGGCCGGGCCGATGAACTCCTGTGGGCCGATGCGGCCCAGGCCCGGCCGGTCCCAGCGCACCAGCGCCTCGAAGCCGACCAGCGCGCTGCTTTTCGCATCGACCTTGGGCTGGTAGACGAGCTTGAACTCGTCGCTCTTCATGCCCGCGCGAAGCGCCTGTTCTGCAGCCAGTGTCGCGCCCGAGCCGCGTTCGAAGCGCTCTTCGGCGAACTGCACCGAGGTGCCCGGCGTGCGCTTGGCTTCGTGCATCGCCGCGTTGGCCGAGCGTAGCAGGGCCTCGGGCCCGGCCGCGCTTGCAGGATGCAGCGCCACGCCCATCGACACGTCGAGGAAAAATCGATGTTGCGAGAGTTCGAACGCCTGCATCAGCATCTGCCGCACCGCCTGCACGAGCTCGTGGGCAGCGCGCTCGGCATTCGCGGCCACCACGAGCAGCGCGAACTCGTCTTCGCCCAGGCGCGTTACCTCGGCACGTGGGGCGGCGTCGTGCAACACGCTGCGCGTCAGCCCGACCGCGAGCGCGCGCAAGACCTCGTCGCCCACCGACGGCCCGTGGGCCTCGTTGAACAGCTTGAAGCGGTCGACATCGAGAAGCAGCAATGCGAACGGCTGTACCGGCTCGATGGCGCAAAGCGCGCGCAGCCGCTGCAGCAGCGCGCTGCGATTGGGCAGGCCGGTGAGTTCGTCGTGCGTGGCCTGGTGCAGTAGCGTTGCGGTGGCGTCGAAGCGCGCGGTGTCGTCGGTGATCACGATCTGCTCGGCGGGTTCGCCGTCCCACTCGACACGCCAGGCGCTGAATCGCAGCCGCAAGCGGCGTCCGTCGAACGCCGTGCGCTCGCCCTCCCAGTGGTCCTCAAGCAGCTCGCCGCTGACGATGCGGCGATGGCGCTCACGCGCCACATCGCGCTCCTTCTCCGGCATCGTGCTATTGCGCCACTGCTTGCCGCTGGCGATGCGCGCGAACTGATCGGACGGCAGGCCATAGATGCGCAGCAGCGCCGGGTTGGCGTACTTCATCACCTCGCCCTGCATCACCGCCACGCCCTGGTGCGAGCGGGCGATCAGCTGCAGGAACTGGTCGCGCATCTGACCGGCCTCGCCGCTACGGCGGCTCACCGCGGCGTGCAGCAGCGCCAGCCCGAGCACGACCCGCAACACGTTCGCGACACCGGCCTGCACCGACAGCCCGGTGTTGCCGAATGCAACCCAGACGAACTGGTTCAGCCCGAGCAGCATCATCGCGACGCCGGCGATGCGCTCGTAGCGGCCAAGCCGGTGGAGCCAGCTCAGCGCGACAAGCGCGGCGGCGGTCGTGAGCGTGGCACCGAAGGCTTGCGCGAAGCGCGGGTTGTAGTCAAGAACGAGCCCGAAGCCGAACATCAGCCCGAGCGTGCCGAGCACGGTAATGCGCCGACTCAGCGGCCGGCCGGCAAGGTCGGCGGCGCCGACCACCCACAGGGTCAGGCTGAGCGACGCGGCGCAGATCAGCAAACCAACGCCGATCGTGCCCCACGGCGCGGCACCAGATTGCCACGCCAGGAACGCCGCCGGGCTGATCGCCTGCACCACGAAGGACCAGCCGAGCCATCGCGAGAAGGCGTGGCCGCGGTCGCTGCACCACACCAGCAGCAAAGCCGCCCCGACGACCAGGTTGATGCCGGTGTTGAGCAGCAGCTGTTCGATCATGTCAGGGTCGCCGGCGGCCAGCCCCATGGCGGGCCTGCGCCCCTTCGAAGCGAGTTGGGGGCCTCATTCCTGGCTCAATATCCAGGCTGCCGCGCGCTCGGCGATCATCAGGGTCGGCGAGTTGGTGTTGCCGCTGGTGATCGTGGGCATCACGCTCGCATCGACGACGCGCAGCCCGCGCACGCCATGCACGCGCAATCGCGCATCGACGACGGCCATCGGGTCGGCGGCCGGGCCCATCTTCGCGGTGCCGACTGGGTGGAAGATCGTCGCGCCGATGTCGCCTGCGAGCTTGGCGAGTTCGGCATCGGTCTCGAACTGCGCGCCCGGCTTGACCTCGTGCGGCCGGTACTTCAAAAGCGCCGGCTGCGCGACGATTCGGCGCGTCAGACGCAGGCTGTTGGCCGCGATCAGGCGATCGATGTCGGTGCTCAGATAGCGCGGCGCGATGCTCGGAGCATCCTGCGGCTTAGGGCTGCGGATCTGCACAGCGCCGCGGCTTGTCGGGTTCAGGTTGCACACGCTCGCGGTGAACGCGTCGTAGCGGTGCAGCGACTCGCCGAACGCATCGAGCGAGAGCGGTTGCACGTGGTACTCGAGGTTCGCGTGTTGCTGCGCCGCATCGCTGCGTGTGAACGCGCCTAGCTGCGACGGCGCCATGCTCATCGGGCCGCTGCGTTTGAGCACGTATTCAATGCCCATCAATGCCTTCCCCCACCACGAACTGGCCATCGTGTTAAGCGTCCTCACGCCCTGCACGCCGTAGACCGCGCGAATCTGCAAGTGGTCTTGCAGATTCGCACCGACACCGGGCAGCGCATGCTCGACCGGGATGCCGAGCTGCTTGAGCAGCTCGGGTGCGCCGATGCCGGAGAGCTGCAGGATCTGCGGCGTGCCGATCGAACCGGTGCACAGGATCACCTCGCCGCTCGCGGGCTCGACGCGCGCCTGCACAGGCGCACCTCCGTCCACCGGCAGCACCTCTACGCCGACGGCGGTGAGCGACCCGTCGCGCGATTCCGTCAGGACCCGGGCGATTTGCGCGCCGGTCCAGACCTGCAGGTTCTGGCGCTTGTGCTGCGCCGGACGCAGAAAGGCCTTGGTCGCGTTCCAGCGCACGCCGCGCTTCTGGTTCATCTGGAAATAGG
>JANYBE010000627.1 GCA_025360945.1 Rhizobacter sp.
TGCGGCACGCCGCAGGCGAACTCGACGATGTCGATGCCGCGTGTGACCTCGCCCTGCGCGTCGGTGAAGACCTTGCCGTGCTCGGCGGTGATCATCGCGGCGAGCGTGTCGCGGTGCTGGTTCAGCAGCCCGAGAAAGCTGTTCATGATCCGCGCGCGGCGGATCGGCGGCGTGTCGGCCCAGGCCGGGAAGGCAGCCTTCGCCGTCGCGACGGCTGCACTCACCTCGGCCACCGAGCCAAGCGCGACCTGGCGCGCGACCGCGCCGGTCGAGGGGTTCCAGACCGGCTGGCGGCGGCCGCTGGTGCTGGCCACGGCGCGTCCGTTGATGAAGTGGCCGACTTCGGTGGTGGCGGTGAAGGCTTCGGGTGCGCCCATGGTGCGTGGCTCCTGTGACTGTGTAGGCGACAAGTCTAGGTTTGTGCGCCGATCCCGGCAATCAAAGCCCATTGACTTGACTGTTCGATGAACTGAACAATCAATGATGGCTAAAGGCGCACAACGACTCGATCTGCTCTGGCCTCAGGTGCACACGCTGACGCTGCTTGCGCAGCTCGGCAGCTTCACGCAGGTCGCGCAGCGCCTGGGCCTGTCGAAATCGGCGGTAAGCCAGCGCATCACCGAGCTGGAGCGCGCCGTCGGCCAGACGCTGGCGCAGCGCACGACGCGATCGGTGCGGCTCACCGATGCCGGGCAGCAGCTAGTCGATCAAACCGCCGAGGCCTTCGCGCTGATCACCCGCAGCGTGGTCGACGTGCGCGACCTCGCGGCACAGCCCAGCGGCCTCGTGCGCCTCACGGCCTCGGTCGCGCTCGGTCGCCAACACATCGCACCGCACATCGAAAGCTTTCTCCTCGCCAACCCCGACATCCGCGTTGAGCTCGATGTGTCGGACCGGCTTGTGACGCTGGCGCACGAGGGCTTCGATCTCGCGGTCCGCCACACCAGCAGCCCACCCGACAATCACGTCGCCTGGAAGCTGTGTGACTCGCGTTCGCTGCTGGTAGCGAGCAGCGGCTACCTGCGCCAGCACGGCACGCCAAAGCTGCCGCAAGACATCTCGACCCACGCCTGCATCACCTACCTGCGCCCCGGCCCGGCGGTGTGGAAGTTCGAGCGCGGCAGGGCCGCCGATCCGGAGCGCATCAGTGTCGCCGTGCAGGGGCCGTTTCGGGCCAACAACAGCGAGCTGGTGCGCGAGGCCGCGCTCGCCGGCCTCGGCCTGGCCTTGCTGCCCGACTTCAGTGCCGCCGCCGCGCTGCGCGTCGGGCAGCTGAAAGAGGTGTTGGCGCAGTGGCGGCCGGTCGGCTTCTTCGGCGATGCGATCTACGCCATCCGGCCGTGGAGCGCACGCACGCCCAAGCCGGTGCAGGTGCTGGTCGCGCACCTGCGCGCAGCGCTGAAGGACGGGTTCGAGGCGAGCGTGCCGCGCTAGTCGGTCAGAATTCGACCAGACATGGAAACACTGGCCGTCATCGACTTCGAAACCACTGGCCTCGGCGCGACACAGGGCGGGCGCGCGACCGAGATCGCCGCCGTGCTGGTGCACGACGGCCAGATCGTCGGGCGCTTTCAGAGCCTGATGAACAGCGGCGCGTGGCTGCCGCCTTTCATCACGCAGCTCACCGGCATTACGAACGAGATGCTGCACGCCGCACCGCCGGCCCGTGCGGTGATGCACGAGGTCGCACGCTTCACGCAGGGCTGCCCACTGGTCGCCCACAACGCGGCCTTCGATCGCGGCTTCTGGCAGGCCGAGCTGGTGCGCGCGCAATGCGAAGCCGACCCGGCGCATGCATTCGCGTGCACGATGCTGCTGTCACGCCGGCTCTATCCGCACGCGGAGAACCACCGGCTCGGGACACTCGCCCGGCTTCACGCGCTGCCGAGCGCGGGGCGCGCGCACCGGGCGCTGGCCGATGCAGAGGTGACTGCGCACCTGCTGCTGCGGATGCAGCGCGACGTGGAGCACCGATTCGCCGAACCCCTGCGCGGCGCGACTGCCACGCATGCAATGTTGATGGCGATGCAGCGCGCGCCGCGTCACCAGCTGGAACGCTGCATCACGCGGCACTGAGCCGCCTCGCGCCGCTCACAACCGGTTCAGATAGTCGAAGGTACCCGACTCGCGCACCTCGCGCGCCGCCTCGCGCAAGCCAGCCATCGCCGCGCGGTAAAGCGAGGTCGCCGTGCTGACGCGGCGCACGCCCGCGGCCTGCAGCTCGGCGACACTGAACGAGCGTCCCTTGAAGCTGGCCATGAAGCTCACCGGCCGGGTCAGCGACATGCACACCGTGCGCACCGCTTCTAGGCTGGGCAGCGCCGGCGCGAACAGCACATCGGCACCCGCCTTCTCGTAGGCCTGCAGGCGCCGGATCGTGTCGTCGAGATCGGCCCTGCCGCGGATGAAGTTCTCGGCCCGGGCCGTCAGCGTGAACTTAAACGGATGCGCCCGTGCCGCCTCGACCGCCGCAGCGACGCGCTCGATCGACTCGCCGAACTCGTAGATCGGCCGGGCCCCATCGCCGGTGGCGTCTTCGATCGAGCCGCCGACCAGGCCGACCTCGCCAGCGAGGTGGATCGTCAAGGTCACGTCGGCCAGCGTGTGGCCGAACCCGTTCTCGAGGTCGGCCGAGACCGGCAGATCGGTTGCATTGACGATCGCGCGCGCATGCGCTACCGCCTCGTCGCGCGTGATCTCGCCATCGCGGCGCCCGAGGGACTGGGCGCACGCAGCGCTCGATGTCGCCAGCGCCTCGAAACCAAGTTGGGCCAGGATCTGCGCGGTACCGGCATCCCAGGCATTGGGCATCACAAACGCGGCCGGGCCGCGATGGAGCTGATCGAAGCGGGTGGCCTTGTCGGTGGAGCTGAAGGGCATGATATGGGTCTCCTGGCGTTTCGGAGCATTCTGCCGCGTCAGTGCGACGACGGTGTGGCGCGCATCCGCGCCACCGTCGCCTCCAGATCGAGCCACGCGGGCTGACCAGGCGCGAAGCGCTGGCGCATGTACGCCGCGAGCTGCGCGAGTTGCGCGTCGTCGAAGGCGTGATTGAACGCCGGCATGAAGCCGATCTCTTGTGTTGCTGGCTCGCGGATGCCTTCGAGGATCACGCGCAGGAGGTTGTCGGGTCGCGTGCTGTGCAGATTCGTGTTAAGCGCCAGCGCGACGTTCTGGCCGAGCAGTTGCGGTCCACTGCCATCGTGGTGGCAGGCGCCACAGGTGGTGGTGAAGAGGCGATGCGCAGGGTCGCTCAGCGGCAGCGTCGGCGCGGGTTTTGCAACGGGTGCGCTCGACGGGTTGAACGACGCGAGGTAGCTTGCCATCGCACGCACGTCGGCATCGGTCAATTGCGCCAGTTGCTGAACCACCGGCGCCATCGGGCCGCTCGCGCTACCGTGCTGTGCGCTGTGGCCGTGGCGCAGGTAGTTGAAGAGTTCGGCCTCGGTCCACAGTACCGGCGCACGGCTCAGCGCGGTGAGCGCGGGCGCCTCCCAGCCATCGACCATCGCGCCGCCGAGGTAGGCCGTGGCGCCCCGTTCCGCGCCGAGCGCGTCGCGCGCGGTGTGACACGCGCCGCAATGGCCGAGGCCGTCGACGAGGTAGGCGCCCCGATTCCATTCGGCGGACCGCGTGGCCACGGCCGCGACCGGGCCGGGGGTCAGGAACATCGCGTTCCACAGCATCATCAGCGGGCGCAGCTTGAACGGAAACGCGAGCGTCGTCTCGGGCACGGCC
>JANYBE010000630.1 GCA_025360945.1 Rhizobacter sp.
CAGCGGCTCGCCGCCGGGGCCACTGGGATCGAGGATGGCCGGGATCTTGTTGCTCGGGTTGAGCGAGAGAAACTCGGGCGACCTCTGGTCCTGCGTGTCGAAGCGCACCAGATGCGGCTCATAGGGCAGGCCGGTCTCTTCCAGCAGGATCGAGACCTTGACGCCGTTCGGCGTGGGCAACGAGTAGAGCTGAATTCGGTCAGGGTGTTGGGCAGGCCATTTTCGGGTAATGGCGAAAGCGGAAAGATCGGGCATAGGATCCTGGGGCGAGGCGCAAGTAAGCGCGGATTCTCGTGCCCGTGTCCGGTCTTGCGCGGCGCCTGCGCTGAAAGCCGTACGCGCGGTGTGGCGTCCTGGGATGGCGGGCCACGATCCGTCGCCGGCGGCCCACTCCACCTTGGCGCCCAGCGCATTCAGCTTGTCGACGAATCCCGGATGCGCGCACCGGATCGGCAGCGCGTTCAGGATGGTCGAGCGTCCTTCGATGCTGGCTGCCAGCATGAAGAGCGCGATAGCGACGCGGATGAAGTACGGACTATCGACGCTGGCCGGCACCAATGGCTTTTCCGCCGTAGACGATGAGCCGGTGCGGGTCGCACAGCACCGCGTGGGCCCCGAACTTTCCGAGCTCGGAGCTCCAGCCCAACGCGCCTTCGTAGACTTTGTTCCAGAACATGACCGAGCTCTCGGAACGCACGCCCAGCGCCACGAAGATCGGCAGCAGATCGGCCGGCACGCAAGGCCAGGGCACGGCCTCGACCTTCTGAAGCACGTTGGCGGTGAAGGGCGGTCGCACCTTCAGCGGCCCACTCACCCGTGCACAGCTGAAACCGTCGCGGTGTTCGAGCTCGACGCCGAACTTGGCGAACGTGCGGTCCAGCAGCGAAACTGCGCCGACGCGCTATTGCGCACCACCACGTCGGCACCTGTGATCCGCTCAGTGCCAGAAACGTGGCGACTTCGTGGAAGTCGTCGGCGAAGTTGTATTCGGCGCCCCCCAGCGCGTCCACGCAGTCGACCTGCAGCTGCGAACTGCCGACACCGGCAATGTGCGCGCCCATCAAGCCCAGGACCACACAGAACTCATGCGCATGCGGCTCGCAGGCGGCGTTACTGAGCGACGAGCGGCCATGCGCCGCGACAGCGCGGAGCGCGAAGTTCTCGGTCGTCGTGACGGACGCGTAGTCCAGCCAGTGGTTGCTGGCGGCGAAGCGCCGGGGCGCCCGGATAGTCACCGCACCGGGCGGCGGCTCGTCCGCGGCTCCGAAGGCTCGGAACACGTCGAGGTGCGGATCGACCTCGCGCACCCCCAGCGTGCAGCCAGTGACGTCGTCCTCGAGCCGAACGCGACCGAAGCGGTGCAGCAGGGCAGGCACCAGCATGATTGCCGAATGCATGCCGGTCGGCAGGCGCGCCTCGCTGGCGCCGAGTGGGCTGCCGTGCTGGAGCCGCAGCGTGCCGCTGGCAAAGTCCACGTCGACCGAGGAGCGCAGCGCGCGGAAGAACTCGAGCAGCTTGCGCACGTCAGTGATGTCGGGCACCCGGTGCAGCACGACCGGTTCGTCGGTGAGCAAGGTGGCGCATAGCACCGGAAGCACGGCGTTCTTGTTGGCCGAGGGGGCAACGGTGCCCCTTAAGGGGCGACCGCCGTGCACGATGAAATGGCTCATGAGAACAAGGCCAGAAGCGGGAAGACACACCGAGTCTGCGAGGCCGGGGTGACCTCAGGATGAAATGTGTGAAGCGAACGTGAAGGAAGAACGTGAAGGAACTAGGCAATTGATGCGGCAACCGCTCGCCCCACGTTGGCGAGCGCGGCGTTGCGCTGGGGCATCGGTGCCGTCGTCTGCGTTAGGTAAGCCACTACGATCAGCGGCGCACGGCTCGGCGGCACGACGATGGCGACGTCGTTCGTGCTGCCGTGGCTACCGGTGCCCGTCTTGTCGCCGACGCGCCACGAAGCGGGCAGGCCGGCTCGCAGACGATCGTCACCCGTCTTGGTGGCCTCCATCCATTGCAACAGCTGAGCGCGCCCTGCAAGCGACAGCGCGTTGCCCACCAGCGCGGAGCGCAGCGCCACGCTCATCGCCCGTGGCGTGGTGGTGTCGCGCGGGTCGCCGCTGCGCGCTTCGTTCAGCGCGGGCTCGATGCGATCGAGCCGCGTCATCGTGTCGCCCAGGTAGCGCGCATGGCGCGTGACGGCCGCTGGCCCACCGACGCTCTTCAGTAGCAGATTGGCCGCGGCGTTGTCGCTCACCGTGACCGCCGCTTCGCAGAGTTCGGCGACCGTCATCCCTTCAGCACCGACGTGCTTCTCGGCGACGCCCGAGTTGCTTAGCAGTACCTCGGACCCGAACCGGATGCGTCGCTCCAGCCGTTCATGGCCCGCATCCACGCGTTGCAACACCAGCGACGCCAGCAGCCATTTGAAGGTGCTACACATCGGGAAGCACTCGTCGAGACGGTAGCCCGCGGTGCGTCCGGTGGCGGTGTCGAGCACGGCCACGCCGAGCCGTCCACCGACGGCGGACTCGATCGCATGCCACGGCGACCCCAGCACCTGACCCCAGCACACTAGGGGCAGCGTGGACGGAAAAGCCAGCGCGAGTCCGGCACTGAACTGTCTTCTTTGCATGGTGGCGTCCTTTGATGTTCGGTGAAAGTGTCCAAATGATGGCCAGGCCTGCGGCTGCGTTCAAACGCTTCTTTCGAGGGCGAGACCCCAGATAATCTGGGTCACGATGCAACTGCCTTTGAACGCCTTGCGAGCCTTCGAGGTCTCGGCCCGCCACCTGAGCTTCACGCGCGCGGCGGCCGAGCTGAATGTCACGCAGAACGCCGTCAGCGCCCAGGTAAAGAAGCTCGAACAGCGCCTGCGCGTGCCACTGTTTCGCCGCCTGCCGCGTGGCTTGGCGCTGACGGACGAAGGCACGGCATTGCTGCCCTTGCTGAGCGAGAGCTTCGAGCGCATCGGCAGTGTGCTGGAGCAGTTCGACGCCGGTCGCCATCGCGAGGTGCTGACGGTTGCGGTCGTCGGCACCTTCGCGGTCGGCTGGCTGATGCCGCGCCTCGCCGGCTTCACTCGCGACCATCCCTTCGTCGATCTGCGTTTGCTGACCCACAACAACCGCGTAGACCTGGCCGCCGAGGGCCTGGACTGCGCGATTCGCTTCGGCGACGGCGCCTGGCACGGTACCGATGCTGAACCGCTGCTCGAAGCGCCGCTCTCGCCGGTGTGCACGCCAGCAATCGCACGTCGGTTGCGCACGCCGGCTAACCTCGCGCACGAGACCCTGCTGCGGTCCTATCGGGTCGATGAATGGGCGCGCTGGTTCGCGGTCGCCGGGCACGCGCTGCCGTTGCTGCGCGGCCCGATCTTCGACTCGTCGACCACGATGGCCGCTGCCGCCGTGCAGGGCGCGGGCGTCGCTCTTCTGCCACCGGTAATGTTCGGCGACGAATTGCGCTGCGAGCGCTTGGTGCAACCGTTCGAGCTGGAGGTGTCGCTGGGAAGGTATTGGCTCACACGACTGAAGTCACGCGCTGTGACACAGTCGATGATCAGCTTTCGCGCCTGGCTGATCCGCGAAGCGGCCATTGGTTAAGCGCGGCGTTTGGTCAGCACTCCACGATGTTCACCGCCAGCCCGCCGCGGGCCGTCTCCTTATATTTGGTCATCATGTCGGCGCCGGTATCGCGCATCGTCTTGATGACCTTGTCCAAGCTTACGTGGTGCGTGCCGTCGCCGCGCAGCGCCATGCGCGCGGCGTTGATGGCCTTGACCGACGCGATTGCGTTGCGCTCTATGCAGGGGATCTGCACCAGCCCGCCAACGGGGTCACAGGTGAGGCCGAGGTGGTGCTCCATGCCGATCTCGGCCGCGTTCTCGACCTGCTCGGGCGTGCCACCGAGCACCGCGCACAGCGCACCGGCGGCCATTGAACACGCGACGCCGACTTCGCCCTGGCAACCGACCTCGGCGCCCGAGATCGACGCATTCTCCTTGTAGAGCATGCCGATCGCGGCGGCAGTGAGCAGGAAGTCGATCACGCGTGCTTCGCTCGCACCCGGGACGAAACGCGTGTAGTAGTGCAGCACGGCGGGTACGATGCCGGCCGCCCCGTTGGTCGGCGCGGTGACGACGCGGCCGCCGGCAGCGTTCTCCTCGTTGACTGCAAGCGCGTAGAGATTGACCCAGTCCAGCACCTGCAGCGGATCGCGCAGCGCGGCCTCTGGATTCGCGCAGAGCTGGCGGTGCAGGTCTGCGGCGCGGCGCCTCACCTTGAAGCCACCGGGCAGCACGCCATCGGTGGCGCAGCCGCGCACCACGCAGGCCTGCATCACGGCCCAGATCTTCAGCAGGCCGGCGTCGATCTCGGCGTCGCTGCGCCAGTGGCGCTCGTTGCGGCGCATCAGCTCGGCGATGCTGCAGCGCTCCGAGCTGGCCAGCGCCAGCAGCTCGGTGCCGCTGTGAAAGGGGTGCGCGAGCACGGTCGTGTCGGGCGCGATCACCTTCTGCTTCGTGCCGTCGTGCGCGACCTCGTCGCTGACGACGAAGCCGCCGCCGACCGAGTAGTAGACCCGCGTCAGCAGCTCGGCGCCCGCGGCATCGAAGGCGGTGAAGCGCATGCCGTTGGGGTGAAAGGGAAGGGTCTCGCGCCGGTACAGGATCAAGTCCGTCTTTTCAGTGAAAGCGACTTCGTGTGTGCCGAGCAGCGGCACGAACTTGGCTTCGCGGATGTGCTTGAGGCTGGACGCAATGCCATCCACATTGACGCTGTCGGGCTCTTCGCCGCACAGGCCGAGCAGCACGGCCTTGTCGCTGCCGTGGCCCTTGCCGGTGGCGCCGAGCGAGCCGTAGAGCTGCGAGCACACGCGTGCGGTCGCGCCCAGATGACCCTCGTGTTGCAGCCGCAGCGCGAAAAGGCGCGCCGCGCGCATAGGGCCGACCGTATGCGAGCTGCTCGGCCCGATGCCGATCTTGAAGAGGTCGAAGACAGAGACGGCCATGTCAGCCGGCGCCGGGCCGCCCCAAGGCGGCTGAGCATCCCCTCGGGGGGCAGGAGCGAAGCGGCGTGGGGGCGGTCATGCGTAGTCGATGAGCGGCGGGCAGGAGCACATCAGGTTGCGGTCGCCAAAGACGTTGTCGACGCGGCCTACCGGCGACCAGTATTTGCCGCGACGCAGTCCCGGCACCGGGTAGGCAGCCAGCTCGCGCGTGTAAGCGTGCGGCCAGTGGGTCTTCAGCAGTGCGGCCGCGGTGTGCGGCGCCGCCTTCAGCGGGTTGTCGGCAGCCGGCCAGACGCCGGACTCGACCTTCGCGATCTCGCCGCGAATTGCGATCATCGCGTCGCAGAAACGGTCGATCTCCTCGAGGCCTTCACTCTCGGTCGGCTCGACCATCAGCGTGCCGGGAACCGGGAAGCTCAGCGTCGGCGCGTGAAAGCCGTAGTCGATCAGGCGCTTTGCCACGTCTTCGGCACTGATGCCGTTGGCTCCACCGGTGGCATCCTTCAGCGGCCGCAGATCGAGGATGCACTCGTGTGCCACACCACCGCCATTGATGCCCGTGATGTTGCCGCTGAAGTGGATGTCGTAGTGGTCGGCCAGGCGCGCCGCGATGTAGTTGGCCGACAGGATCGCGGTCTCGGTCGCGGCCTGCAAACCTTCGCTGCCCATCATTCGCATGTACATCCAGCTGATCGGCAGCACCGCGGCGTTGCCGAGTGGCGCGGCTGATACGGCGCCGACCTGGAGCTCAGTGCCGATGCCGGCGCTACGGTGCGCGGGCAGGTAGGGCACCAGGTCGGCGACGACACAGGTCGGGCCGACGCCGGGCCCGCCACCGCCGTGCGGGATGCAGAAAGTCTTGTGCAGGTTCAAATGGCTGACGTCGCCGCCGAACTCGCCCGGCGCGGCCACGCCGACCAGCGCATTCATGTTCGCGCCGTCCACGTACACGCGGCCGCCGTGCTTGTGCACGAGCGCGCAGATGTCCTTCACGTGGGTGTCGAACACGCCGTAAGTGGAGGGGTAGGTGATCATGATGCAGGCCAGATTCGCGCTGTGCTGCTCGCACTTCGCGGCCAGGTCGTCGAGATCGATGTTGCCATCGGCATCGCACTTCGTCACGACTACTTGCAGGCCGCTCATTTGCGCGCTCGCCGGGTTCGTGCCGTGCGCCGATTCGGGGATCAGGCAGATGTTGCGGTGCGCCTCGCCGCGCGCCTCGTGGAACGCGCGGATCACCAGAAGCCCGGCGTACTCGCCCTGCGAGCCGGCATTGGGTTGCAGGCTCACCCCGCTGTAGCCGGTGGCCTGGCACAGCCAGGCTTCGAGCTGGATGCGCAGCTCGTCGTAGCCGGCGAGCTGGTCCTGCGGCGCGAACGGGTGCACGTTCGCGAACTCTGGCCATGTGATCGGGATCATCTCGCTGGTCGCGTTCAGCTTCATCGTGCACGAGCCCAGCGGGATCATCGTGCGGTCCAGCGCGAGGTCCTTGTCGCAGAGGCTGCGGAGGTAGCGCAGCAGGTCGGTCTCGCTGTGGTGGCGGTTGAAGACCGGGTGCGTCAAGAAGGCGCTGCTGCGTTGCAGATGGGCTGGGATCAGCGACGCGACACCTTTCTCGAACGGGCCGAAGTCGGGCAGCGTGTGGCTGACGGCAAAGAGCTTCCACAGCGCCACAACGTCTTCGCGCGTCGTCGTCTCATCGAACGAGATGCCGATGCAGGTGGCCGAGTCGCGGCGCAGATTGAAGCCCGTGTCGCGCGCGGCTTGCATCAGCGCAGCGGTGTGCCCGCCGGTGTTCACGACGATGGTGTCGAACGCGGATTCGTGGGCCAGCGTGCGACCCATTTGCTTGAGCCCGGCCGCCAGGATCGCCGCGTAGCTCGCGACGCGTTGCGCGATGCGCTTCAGGCCTTGCGGGCCGTGGTAGACCGCGTACATGCTCGCCACCACCGCGGGCAGGACCTGCGCCGTGCAGATGTTGGAGGTCGCCTTCTCGCGGCGGATGTGCTGCTCGCGCGTCTGCAGCGCGAGCCGGTACGCCGGCGCGCCATGGGCATCGACGCTAACGCCGACCAGCCGGCCCGGCATCGAGCGCTTGAATTCGTCCTTGGTCGCGAGGTAAGCGGCGTGCGGGCCGCCGTTGCCCATCGGCATGCCAAAGCGCTGGGTGTTGCCGACGACGATGTCGGCGCCCATCTCGCCGGGGGGCTTCAGCAGCACGAGGGCGAGCAGATCGGCGCCGACGATCGCGAGGCCGCCCTTTGCGTGCACCGCGTCGACGATCGGCTTCAGGTCGCGCACCACGCCGCTGACGCCGGGATATTGCAACAGCACTGCGAACGCATCGGCCTGCGCCGCCGCCTCGGCCGGACCGGTCAGCACGGTCACGCCGATCGGCTTGGCGCGCGTGCGCACGACCTCGAGCGTCTGCGGCAGCACATCGTCGGCGACGAACAGCGTGGTGGATTTGCTTTTGCCGACGCGCATCGCGAGCGTCATCGCCTCCGCGGCGGCCGTGGCTTCGTCGAGCATCGACGAACCGGCGATCGCCATGCCGGTGAGCTCGCACACCATGGTCTGAAAGTTGACCAGCGCTTCCATGCGGCCTTGCGAAATCTCGGCCTGGTAGGGCGTGTACGCGGTGTACCAGGCCGGGTTCTCGAGCACGTTGCGCAGGATCACGCCGGGCGTGTGGGTGCCGTGATAGCCCTGGCCGATGAAACTCTTCAGCAGCCGGTTGCGGCCCGCGATGGCCTTAAGTTCGGCGAGCGCCTGGGCTTCGGTGAGCGGCTCGGGCAGCGCCATCGGTGCCCCGCGGACGATGGCGCGAGGCACGATCGCCTCGATCAGCGCACGGCGCGATGCAGCGCCGATCACCGACAGCATGTGGGCCTCGTCGGCCGCCTCGATACCGATGTGGCGGGCGACAAACTCGGAGGCATTCTCAAGCTCGCGCAGCGGCTTGTGGGCAGACATCAACATCGCGGGACCTTTCCTTGAGAATCAGCTGTTCTTGACGAGCACGTCGTAGGCGGGGCCGTCCATCAACTGCTCGAACTCGCCCATGTCAGTGATGTGCACCTTGAAGAACCAACCATTGCCCAACGGATCGGTGTTGGCGAGCGACGGGTCGGCTCGCAGCGCCTCGTTGACCTCAACAACCTCGCCGGTGACGGGCATGAACAGATCGGCCGCCGCCTTGACGGACTCGACAACACCGGCGACCTCACCCTTCTTGAAGGTCGTGCCGACGGCCGGCAGGTCGACGAAGACCACGTCGCCGAGCGCGTCCTGTGCGTGGTGCGTGATGCCGACGGTCGCGGCCTCGTGATCTTCGATGTTGATCCACTCGTGGTCTTCGGTGTACATCGTCGTCATGGGTGTGCTCCTTTGGTGAGGCGTGAAGTGGATCAACCGCGGAAGTAGCGGTGCGGGGTGAAAGGCATCGTGCTGACGCGCATCGGTTGGCGCTTGCCGCGGACTTCGGCGTAGACCTCGTGGTGCGGCAGCGCGTGATTGGCAGCGAGGTAGGCCATCGCGATCGGCTCGTTGACGGTGGGCGACAAGGTGCCGCTGGTAACGCGCCCGAGCTTGCGGCCGTGGGCGTCGACGATAGGCGCGCCTTCTCGCACCGGTACGCGCTCCAGTCCGACAAGGCCGATGCGCTTCGTGCTGGGGCCGCTCGCCAGTTGCGAATCGATGGCCGACGTGCCCGGGTAACCGCCGTGGCGCGCGCCACCAGCGCGGCGCACCTTCTGGATCGCCCAGGTGAGGCCGGCCTCGATCGGCGTCGTGGTCTCGTTGATGTCGTGGCCGTACAGGCAAAGGCCGGCCTCCAGCCGCAGCGTGTCGCGCGCGCCCAGGCCTGCGGGCTTGACCTCGCGCAGCGCGAGCAGCGCGCGCGCGAGCATCTCGGCCTGGGCCGAGTGAACGGAGATTTCGTAGCCGTCTTCGCCGGTGTAACCTGAGCGCGTGATGAAACACTCGGCGCCGGCGAGTGTGAACGTGGCGCCGGTCATGAAGGTCAGCGCGTTGACGTTTGGGTTGAGTTTCGCGAGCGCTTTCGCGGCCTGCGGGCCTTGCAGCGCGAGCAGCGCGCGGTCGGGCAGCGGCTGGACCGTGCAGCGGTGACCGATGTTCGTCAACAGGTGGCGGGTGTCGGCGTCTTTGCAGGCTGCATTGACGATCAGGAACAAATGATCCTCGCGCCGAGTGATCATCAGGTCGTCGAGAATGCCGCCACTCGAATTCGTGAAGAAGGCGTAGCGCTGTTTGCCGACTGCCAGATCGACGACATCCATTGGCACCAGCGTCTCGAGCGCCTTGGCCGCGTCGTCGCCGACCAGACGCAACTGGCCCATGTGCGAGACATCGAAAAGCGCCGCCGATTCGCGGCAGTGGCGGTGTTCCTTGAGAATACCGTTGGGGTACGAGACCGGCATGTCGTAGCCGGCGAACGGCACCATCTTGGCGCCGAGCTCGAGGTGCAGCGCGTGCAGCGGGGTACGGCAAAGGGTCTCGGTCATCGCGGTCTCCAGGGGCAATTCATCCGAACGGCGCGACCCATGATCGCACCGCGATTGCCCTCTCTGTCCGCTTTACCTGAGAGATTGGCGGCCCGCTCTGTTAAAGCGCACCGCTTGCCCCTTCGGTGGACCCACTCGAGGTGGGCCTCTCTCCAGCGAGGAACGCCTCAAACGAGAAGCGCTTGCCAGTCCTTTTGCCTGAGCGTTCGAACCGGGGTTCTGCGCCTTCGGCGGCTTCACGAGGAAGCTCTCTCCTGACGACGGCGAGTGTAGCAGCGGCGTCGATAATCGTGCCCCATGAGCAGAGCAAAACATGCGAAACCGGACGAGCCGCTGTCCACCGAATGGCTGAAGATCGAGTCGATGGATCTTGACGCGCAAGGCGTCGCCCACAACCTCGAAGGCAAGGTCGTCTTCATCGACGGCGCGCTACCGGGTGAAGAGGTGCAGGTCAAGGTCAACAAGCGCAAGAACAACTGGGAGCAGGCGACGGTGGTTGCGCTGCGCCGCGAGAGCTCGCAGCGCGTCGTGCCGCGCTGTCCGCACTTCGGCACGTGCGGTGGCTGCAAGATGCAGCACTTCCACATCGGCGCGCAGATCGCGACCAAGCAGCGTGCGCTCGAGGATGCGCTGTGGCACCTAGGCAAAGTCAAGGCCGAGATGATGCTACGGCCGATCGAAGGGCCGGCCTGGGGCTACCGCTACCGGGCGCGCCTGTCGGTGCGCTTCGTCGTCAAGAAGAACAAGGTGCTGGTCGGCTTTCACGAGCGCCAGTCGAGCTATGTGGCCGACATGGACAGCTGCGAGGTGCTGCCGCCCAAGGTCAGCGCGATGCTATTGCCGCTGCGCGCACTGGTTGCGAGCATGGACCAGCGTGACCGCCTGCCGCAGATCGAGCTGGCCATTGGCGACGAAGTCGTGGCCATGGTGCTGCGCCACCTCGAGCCATTGACCGACGCCGATCTGGCGCGGCTGCGCGCGTTCGGTGCAGAGCACGGTTTGCAGTGGTGGCTGCAATCGAAAGGGCCGGACACGGTGTGCCGCCTGGACGAGGGCGTCCCGACCTTGTCGTACGCGCTGCCCGAGTTCGGGATCACGATGGCGTTCAAGCCCACCGACTTCACCCAGGTCAACCCGCACATCAACCGCACGCTCGTGACACGTGCGCTACGGCTGTTAAACGCGCAGTCCAACGAGCGCGTGATTGACTGGTTCTGCGGCCTGGGCAACTTCACGCTGCCGATTGCGACAAGGGCGCGCGAGGTGCTGGGAATTGAGGGCAGCGAGGCGCTGGTGCAGCGCTCGCGCGAGAATGCGCTCGTCAACGGCGTCGGCGCGAAGACCAGCTTCCTCGCACGCAATCTGTTCGAGCTGACGCCGGCGGAACTTGCGGGCTTCGGGCCTGCCCACAAATGGCTGGTGGACCCGCCGCGCGAAGGCGCGTTCGCGCTCGCGAAAGCGCTGGCCGACCTGCTTGCCGATCCGGCGCTCGCGCCGGGCTTCAATGCGCCGCAACGCATCGTCTACGTCAGTTGCAACCCGGCCACGCTGGCGCGCGACGCGGGCCTGCTGGTTCACCAGGCGGGCTACCGCTGTGCGGCTGCGGGTGCGGTGAACATGTTCCCGCACACTGCGCATGTCGAGAGCATGGCGGTATTCGAGAGGGCGTGACACACCACGTCAGGGAGGCAAACCTGCTTACGCTGCGCCACCTGGCCAACGAACGCGATGGATTGTTCTCTGCCAATCCGACTGATCTGAAGGTGCTGGCGTACCACGCGAACTCGATCGCGCATCTTTGTGCGCCATGAAAAGAGAAGGGGGCACCGAAGTGCCCCTCGCTGTCCGCCTTGCCGAGAGAACCTTATTCGCGGCTGTTAGCGAACCCCAGAATGGACAACAGCGATTGGAAGATGTTGTACAGATCGAGGTAGATGTTCAGCGTGGCGCTGATGTAGTTGGTCTCTTCGCCGTCGCGCACGCGCTTCAGGTCATAGATGATGAAGGCCGAGAAGATGCCGATGGCCACGACCGAAATCGTGATCATCAGTGCGCTCGAGTGCAAGAAGATGTTGGCGATGGCCGCGACGCATAGCATGACCGCGCCAACGAACAGGAACTTGCCCATCGACGACAGATCGCGCTTGATCAGCGACGACAACGTCGCCATGCCGAAGAAGATCGCACCGGTCCCGGCGAAGGCCGTCATGATCAGCCCGGCGCCATTGTTCATGCCAAGCACCGCGCCGATCAGGCGTGACAGCATCAGGCCCATGAAAAACGTGAAGCCCAGCAGGACCGGCACGCCGGCTGCAGAGTTCTTGGTCTTCTCGATTGCGAAGATAAAGCCGAACGCGCCGGCGAGGAACAGGATCGCGCTCATGCCGTGACCCATCGCCTGGGTGATGCCGGTCGCAACGCCGATCCAGGCGCCAAGCACGGTCGGCACCATCGACAGCGCGAGCAGCCAGTAGGTGTTGCGCAGCACGCGGTCGCGCTGCTCGACGGACGTGACGCCGCCGGCGTAGCCCGTAAATTCGGTTTGCAGGGGTTGGTTCATCAGTGCTCCTGAGGGGTGAACAACGCGGGATGTGACCCGTTAGGCGGATTCTAGTTCCGTGGGCGCGGATCGTGCATCTTCGTTCGTGCTTACAGTTGGGGCCGGATTTCCACAACACCAGAGCACTATGAACACCAAACCCTTTCTATCGCTCGCCGATCTGAAGCGCATTGCCGCCGCGGCCGAAGCTGAAGCCGTCGCCAACCAATGGGCGGTGACGATCGCCATCGTCGACGACGGTGGCCATCTGCTGTGGCTGCAGCGCCTCGATGGCGCAGCGCCGCTGTCGGCCCACATTGGGCCTGCGAAAGCCCGCACCTCGGCGCTGGGCCGGCGCGAGAGCCGCGTCTACGAGGAAATCATCAAGGGCGGGCGCACCGCGTTCCTGAGCGTGCCCGAGATCGAGGGCCTGCTCGAAGGCGGCGTGCCGATCATGGTCGACGGGTTTTGCCTCGGTGCGGTCGGCGTCAGCGGCGTGAAGTCCGAAGAAGACGCGCAGATCGCAAAAGCGGGGATCGCGGCGCTAACGGCGTAAGAGCAACAAGCAGCCGCTGACAATCAGCGCCGCGGAGGCCAGCGTGGTCGGTGTCGGCAGCTCGCCGAACAGCAGGTAGCCCAGCAACGTGGCCCAGACCAGGCCACTGTATTCGAGCGGCGCGACGCGGCTGGCTTCGAGCCGCGTGAACGCGTAGGTCAGGCACAGCAACCCGAGCGTGCCGAGCCCGCCGGTGAGCAGGATCAGGGCGATATCGCTGGTCCGGGTCGGTTGCCATCGCCAGAGCGCCGGCACGGCCAGCAACAGCAACGGCAGCACGCTCTGCACCAGCAGGATTGTCCAGATCGAATCGATGCCAGACTGGCGCCGCGCCAGCAGCATCACGCCCGCGAACGAAACGGCGGCAGCAGCAGCACTGACCATGCCGAGCAGGTGCGTGTCTGGCGCGCCCGACAGGTTCGCACGCATTTCGGGCAGCACCGAGATCAGCACTCCGCTCAGCCCGGCCGCGAGCGCGATCCAGATCGAACCGGCGGGGCGCTCCTTCAGTACGGGAATGGCCAGCACTGCGACGAAGATTGGGGCGAGGTACGAAATAGTCACGGCCTGCACCAGCGGCAGCTGCGTCAGTGCGAAGAAGTAGGCGAGCAGGGAACACAGCAGTAACGCGCTGCGCACGATGTGCAGCCGCCACGCGCTGCGATCGGGCAGCGGCGAGCGCTTGTATAGCCACAGGGCGATCGCGAAAACGCTGCCGCCGGCAAAGCGGAAGAAGCTCAGTTGTAAAGCATCGAAGCGCGGCGACAGCAGCTTGATGACGCCGTCCATGCTGATGAAGCTAGCCGCGGCCAGTGCGGCGCACAGCAGCGCAAGCGCGTCGCTGCGCGCAGCGCGGATGACGGTCGATGGCGCGGCAGCGGACATGCGTCGAGTCTACGTGGCGGTATCGGCACGGCCGGTCGGCGCGTGCGCGTGGTCTATAATTCGAAGGTTTACCCTTGACCTAATCGCCCAGCACAACTCACGCGGATTTCGGACCACAAACTGGTCAGGAAGCCAGCGGTTTCTGCCTCGAAAACTCTATCGGTTTTCATACCAGCAGCTAGCCCCCGCGGCCTTGCGCCCGCAGAGCAGCGCTGGGCGCGCACAAGACGGAGAAATGCCGGTGCCGCCGCAACTGCTGTTCCCCCAAGCCCAGGCTTTTCTGGCACTCGCAGACGGCACGATATTCCGAGGCATCTCGATCGGCGCCCCCGGCAACGCGGTCGGCGAGGTGGTGTTCAACACTGCGCTGACCGGCTACCAGGAAATCCTCACCGACCCGAGCTACTGCCGGCAGATCGTGACGCTCACGTATCCGCACATCGGCAACTACGGCATCAGCGCCGAAGATGTCGAAGCGAAGAAGGTCTTCGCCGCAGGGCTGATCATCAAGGACTTGCCGCTGCTGGCATCGAACTTTCGCAGCGACATGAGCTTGTCCGACTACCTTCGACGTGAAGGCACCGTAGCCATCGCCAACATCGACACGCGACGCCTGACGCGCATGTTGCGGACAAAGGGCGCCCAGAACGGCTGCATTCTGACGCTGCCATTTGGCGAGTCGCTGACCGCTGCGCACGAAGCGCAGGGGATCGCGAAGGCGCAGGCCGCGCCGAGCATGAGTGGCCTCGACCTGGCCAAGGTCGTCAGCGAGAGCGAGCCCTATGAATGGTCCGAAACCGAATGGGAACTCGGGGTTGGCTACGGCAAACAGGCCGCGCCGACATTGCACGTCGTCGCCTACGACTTCGGCGTGAAGCGCAACATCCTGCGCATGCTCGCCAGTCGCGGTTGCCGCGTCACAGTAGTGCCCGCGCAAACGCCTGCAGCCGCGGCTCTCGCGCTCAAGCCGGACGGCATCTTCCTCAGCAACGGTCCGGGCGACCCCGAGCCCTGCGACTATGCGATCCGTGCTACGCGCGAGCTGATCGAGACCGGCATCCCGACCTTCGGCATCTGCCTGGGCCACCAGATCCTCGCGCTCGCGTCCGGAGCGAAGACGTTCAAGATGAAGTTCGGCCACCACGGCGCGAACCACCCGGTGAAGGACCTGGACTCAGGTGTCGTGAGCATCACGAGCCAGAACCACGGCTTTGCAGTGGACGAGAAGACGCTTCCTTCAAACCTGCGCCCCACGCACGTCTCGTTGTTCGACGGCACCTTGCAAGGCCTGGCCCGCACCGATAAGCCGGCGTTCTGCTTCCAGGGCCACCCCGAGGCTTCCCCTGGGCCGCACGACATTGCCTATCTGTTCGACCGCTTCACTGCGCTGATGACCGCCAAGAACGCGGAGAAAAAAAATGCCTAAGCGCAGCGACCTCAAATCCATTCTCATCATCGGGGCCGGGCCGATCATCATCGGCCAGGCTTGCGAGTTCGATTACTCCGGCGCCCAGGCCTGCAAGGCGCTGCGCGAAGAGGGCTACAAGGTCGTCCTCGTCAACAGCAATCCGGCGACGATCATGACCGACCCCGAGATGGCTGATGTGACCTACATCGAGCCCATCACCTGGCAGGTGGTCGAGAAGATCATCGCGAAGGAGCGGCCCGACGCGGTGCTGCCGACGATGGGCGGTCAGACCGCGCTGAACTGTGCGCTCGACCTGCATCGCCACGGTGTGCTCGCGAAGTACGGCGTCGAGATGATCGGTGCGAACGAGAAGGCGATCGAGAAGGCCGAGGACCGCCTGAAGTTCAAGGACGCGATGACCGGCATTGGCCTGCATTCAGCCAGAAGCGGCATCGCCCATTCGATGGAAGACGCGCTCGCAGTGCAAAAACGCATCACGCACGACATTGGTGGCACCGGTTTTCCGATGGTGGTCCGACCCAGCTTCACCCTGGGCGGCACCGGTGGCGGCATCGCGTACAACCCGGACGAGTTCGAGGAGATCTGCAAGCGCGGGCTCGACCTGTCGCCGACGAAGGAACTGCTCATCGAGGAGTCGCTGATCGGCTGGAAAGAGTACGAGATGGAGGTCGTGCGCGACAGGGCCGACAACTGCATCATCGTCTGCTCGATCGAGAACCTCGACCCGATGGGCATCCACACCGGCGACTCGATCACCGTCGCGCCGGCGCAGACGTTGACCGACAAGGAATACCAGTTGCTGCGCAACGCGTCGATCGCGATCCTGCGCGAGATCGGCGTCGACACCGGCGGCTCGAACGTGCAGTTCGCGATCAACCCGAAGGACGGCCGCATG
>JANYBE010000283.1 GCA_025360945.1 Rhizobacter sp.
GACTTGAGCGCCGTCGAGAAGGTGAGGCCGGCCTTGTCGTTCACGTTGACCTGGTTGACGCCGGGCAGGTTGATTTCGGCCGGATCCTCGACCGTCGCGATGTTGACGCCGGGCTGGTTCAGGATGTTCAAGCAGGTGTACAGCGACACCGTCTTGCCGCTGCCGGTCGGTCCGGTCACGAGCACCATGCCGTACGGCCGCTGGATGATCTTGAGCAGACGATCCTTCTCGATCTTCTCGTAGCCGAGTGCCTCGATACCGACCTTGGCGCTCGACGGATCGAGAATCCGGATCACGATCTTCTCGCCGAACAGCGTGGGCAGTGTGCTGACGCGAAAGTCGATCGCCTTCGAGCCGAACTTGAGCTTCATGCGGCCGTCTTGCGGCACGCGTTTTTCGGCGATGTCCAGGCGCGAAATCACCTTGATACGCGACGAGAGCTTGTCCTTGATCGCAATCGGCGGCTGGGTGATTTCACGCAACTCACCGTCGATGCGGAAACGCACCCGATAGTGGTATTCGTAGGGCTCGAAGTGCAAGTCTGAAGCACGCGCATTGATCGCGTCGATCAGCATCTTTTGCAAAAAGCGCACGACCGGCGCATCTTCGACATCCGAGGCCTGCTCGTTGGTCTCCTGCGGCGAGGTGACGTCGTCGGTGACATCGAACTCGAAATCGCCCGAGGACATCGACTCCAGTGTCTCGCTCGCACTGATGCCCCCCGCCTCGAGGATCTTCGCCAGCTTGTCGTGCTCTACGATGACCCATTCGGGCGACAACTGGGTCGCGAACTTGATACGCTCGACGGCTTCTTGGTCGGTCGGGTCGGCTCCGCCGATGAACAAACGGCTGCCGCGCTTGCCCAGCACGACGATCTGGTACTGGGCGGCGAGCTTGCCGTCGATCACGTTGCGCGGCAGGCGCTGCACATCGACCGAGGCCAAATCCAGCAGCGGCAAGGCCAGCGCGCTGGACAGCGTGTGTGCCAGATCAGTGGGCGACACGGCGCCGGCCGCGATCACCGCTGAGACGAAGCTGCTACGCTTGTCCTTCGAGGTGCGAGCCAGGTCTTCGGCGACCTTCGCGTTCAATTTGCCGGCGTGCACGAGCACGCGCGCCACGCCCGAGAGCGAGGATTGCGGAGTCTCTGCTAGTGTGTCCACGATTCGCTGGTTCAATCCACGCCGTTCAAACAGGCCATCATCACTGAAACGCCTACCACTGTATACGCGCGCCAGCTCACCGAAAGCCAACAAATCACGCCTGCTTCCGTCCAAATGAAACAGATTGAACGCGGACGCGCCAGCGGCTGTCGCAATTCAATCGCCAAGACGAAGAACCGCGCAAAATCAACAGATTAGCACGCGTTGTGCAAGAAGGGGATTCAGATCGTCGCGGATGTGTTTTTGCGCCACGCGCGCGCGAGCCTTCGGCGCTGCGCGAAACACCGTGTTCAGACGAGTTTGATGAAGGAATTTGGTCGCGGCTCTTGGACTTCACAATTCGCCAGATCGAGGCTCTGCCAACGCCTGCTGTTGGCCGTGGCGAGTACAAGGACACCAGGGAGCAGGGCCTGTACCTGCGAGTGACGGCCTCGGGCGTGAAGACGTTCTCCTTCGTCGGCCGCGCCAAAGGGTCGCACCGGGTCGAGCGGCTGACGCTCGGCAAGTACCCGCAGGTGAAACCGGACGAGGCGCGCAATCGCGCCAGGGAGATCGCTGGACGCCTCGCCTCGGGTGTCTGCGTCGCCGCCGCGTCGCGCGAGAAGAAGGGCGAGCTGACGGTGGGCGAGCTATGGAAGCTCTACTACGCCTACATCGAGAAGACCACCAAGGATCCTCTGTCGACGAAGGAAGTCTGGGAGACCTACGTCGTGTTGGCCTGGACGAAGCGCAGGCTGTCCGAGGTGTCAGCCGTCGATGTGGAGCGGGGGCATCTCGAGCTGCCCACCTTGATCATGAAGCAGCGCGAGAAGAAGGCCGCGGCGCTTAAAGCCAGGGACGAGGCACGTCGGCGCGAAATCGCCGCTCGCCAAGCGATCCGCCGGCGCGGACCTGATCCGAAACCCGAACCTGAGGTGCCGCGCCGGGTCGCCAAGAGGGTGACGGGCCACGTCAGCGCGAACAGGGCGCTCGGGCTGCTGCGCGCGATGTATGGATTCGCGCTCGACCCGAAGCGCGGCTACTTCACGGGGATGAACCCGGCCAGCAACCACAAGATGTTCCCGGTTCAGGACCGGGAGCGCTCCCTTCAGCCCAGCGAATTGGCTCCGTTCTTCGAGGCGGTGGCCGCCGAGCCGAACGAGACGATGCGCGACGCCATCCTGATTGCGCTGCTGACCGGCCAGCGCCGCGGCAACGTGCTGGCCATGCGGTGGTCGGAGATCGACTTCGATCGCGCCGAGTGGCGCCTGTCTGGCGAGTTGACGAAGAACGGGCAGCAACACGGTGCTCCGCTGACTCCCGAGGCGTTCGAGATCCTGAAGCGGCGCTGGGAAGCTCGAACATCGACGTTCGTCTTCCCGGCCATGTCCAAGCGGAGCAAGACGGGTCACATCGGCGAGCCGAAGACGGCCTGGCGACGGATCATGGATCGGTCAGGGCTCACCGAGCTCATCTTTCACGACCTGCGCCGCACCCTCGGCAGCTGGCAGGCACGCGGCGGCGCGTCACTCGTGATGATCGGCAAGAGCCTGAACCACAAGACGCCCGAGGCAACGGCCATCTACGCGCGGCTGGACATGGATCCGGTGCGCCAGTCCATGGGCAGCGCGGCCTCTGCGATGTTCGAGGCCGCTGGCGTCAAGCAGACGGCCCAGATCGTCGAACTGCCGAAGCGGCCCCGGAAGGTGTCGAAGCGCAATAGCAATGCCGCTTGACAATACTACTAACCCCCGCCGATACTAATCCATGATCGAAAGCTTCGCAGACAAGCGCACCGCGGCGATCTTCCAAGGCTTCGAGGTGCGCGGTCTGCCCAGGGAGATTCAAGTGACGGCTCGACGCAAGCTCAAGATCATCGACGCGGCGCCGTCCATCGACGCGCTGCGGGTGCCGCCAGGCAACCGGCTGGAGACCCTGAAGGGCGACCGCAAGGGCCAGTGGAGCATCCGCATCAACGACCAGTGGCGCATCTGCTTCCGCTGGAAGGACGCCACGGCGGTCGACATTGAGATCGTGGACTATCACTGACCTGCGAGGGTCAGGTCAAGGAGTGACCAGAGATGAGCATTGCACGCAAGGACATCAAGCACGAGAACTTCAAGGGCATCGCCACGGGCCGCAAGCTGCCTGCTGTGCACCCTGGCTCGGTGCTGCTCGCCGACTTCATCGAGCCGCTCGGGATCACACGCTACCGCGTGGCCAAGGCGATCGGCGTGCAGCAGCGTCGTATCGACGAGATCTGCTCTGGCGAACGCGCCATCACGGCCGACACCGCGGTGCGGCTGGGCTTGGCGTTCGAGATCGACCCGCAGTTCTGGCTCAACCTGCAGGCCCAGTACGACATTGAGGTGATCCAGCGCGACCAGGGCGCGCAGCTCGCCGAGGAGATTCACGCGCTGGCAGCTTAGAGTGAACCGGCGCCTCAGCGGCCCTGAGGCACTAGTGTAGTGCGTCAATTAGAAGTGTTCTTATTCAATGCTGCCCGGGCGCGGGTGACTTTGGCCAGGATGTCCTTGGCTTTGGCCGTCCAGATGAAGGCCTTGGGCTGGTCGTTGTGCCGCTTGATGTATTCGTTGATGG
>JANYBE010000023.1 GCA_025360945.1 Rhizobacter sp.
TCCAATGGCCTCCCCTCCCCTTGACCCCAAGGAAAACCAGCTGCTGGCCGCGTTGCCCGCTTCCGATTGGCAACGTTGGCTGCCAAAGCTCGAACAGGTGGAGATGCCGCTCGGCGAGGTGCTCTACGAATCCGGCGGCACGCTGAGCCACGTGTATTTTCCGACGACCTCGATCGTCTCGCTGCTGTACGTGATGCAGAACGGCGCGTCTGCCGAGATCGCTGTCGTGGGCCACGAGGGCATCGTCGGCGTGTCGCTGTTCATGGGCGGCGAATCGACGCCGAGCCGCGCCGTTGTGCAAAGCGCGGGCCTGGGGTTTCGCCTGCCGGCCGAGGCCATCAAGGAAGAATTCAAGCGCGCGCCGATATTGCATCTGCTGCTGCGCTACACCCAGGCGCTCATCACGCAGATGGCGCAGACCGCCGTATGCAACCGGCACCATTCGCTCGACCAGCAGCTATGCCGCTGGTTGCTGGTGAGCATGGATCGCCTGAAGACGTCCGAGCTGGTGATGACGCAGGAGCTGATCGCCAACATGCTCGGCGTGCGTCGCGAAGGCGTCACCGAGGCAGCGCTCAAGCTGCAAAATGCCGGATTGATCCGCTATTCGCGCGGCCGCATCTCGGTGCTCGACCGTCCCGGTCTCGAGCAGCGTTCGTGCGAGTGCTACGCGGTGGTCAAGAAGGAATACGGCCGGCTGTTGCCCGACAGAGTCACCACCTAGGAGTCTGTCGGGCTTTCGAGACTACGGCCGCGCAAGGCGAGCCGAGACAATCGAAGCAAAGCAAACAGGATCACCCGCCGATGAGCTGCTTCGCTCCCGTAGATCGAGACACCGCGTATTTGCTGCCGCCCTCGGTGGAAGAACGGCTGCCACGTGATCATCTGGCGAGTTTCGTGGTTGAGGTGATCGAGCGCCGTGATCTGGACGAGCTGACCCGGCAATACGCGGGCCGAGGCTCGGCGGCGCATCACCCGGCGGTGCTGCTGGGGTTGCTGGTCTACGGGTACGCCAGTGTCGTGCACTCAAGTCCCAAGATCGAACGGGCGACCTACGATTCGGTCGCCTTCCCTTACGTGGCGGCCAACACGCACCCCGACCACGACACGCTGGCCACGTTCCGGCGGCGCTTCCCCGAGGAGATTGAGGCGCTGGTCGTGCAGGTGCTGGTGTTGGCGCACGAGATGAAGCTGCTCAAGCTCGGCCACATTGCGCTGGACGGCACGAAGATCAAAGCCAACGCGAGCAAGCACCCGGCGCTGGCGCCCGCAAACTGGATAGAAGCTCAGTTGCGTCATGAGGAGCAGGTCCCGCTGGCATTGGCCGAGCAGATCGACCGCGCGGGCGTGCCCGATGGCATGGATATGCCCGCCGAGATCGCCCGGCGCGAAGATCGCCTGGGCGCCATCGCGCAAGCAAAGGCCAGGATCGAGCAGCGCGCTGCCGAGCGCTGCCCTATGGACTTCGCAAGCAAATGGTGGAGCCGGTGTTCGGGATCATCAAGCGCGCGATGGGCTGGCGCGAGATGAGCATGCGCGGGCTGGACAAGGCGCGGCGGTCGCAAATGACGATGGCGTGGAACATCAAGCGGCTGCATGTGCTGCGGGCCGCGTGAGGGGTGCCGAGAATGCTCGCCCGCATCCACCATTGGCAGCCTTGCGCAGCCTCACAGGCGCTCCGTAGGGCCCTCAGGCACCTCGCAGAACTCATATCCGACGCCGCTCGTCGAAAAATCGCGCGCATCGACGACAAGATGGGCTTGTCGGGCTCAGGTCCGACGGACTCCTAGGTTCGCGCGGAGTAGGAGCGCGCCCACGTCAGAAGGCGTTCGCGGCCGATACCGCCGGGTGCGGCATACGCTGAGCATGAGGTCTTCACGATTACATCGAGAGTCCCATGACGGAATCATCCGCCGACGCACGAAGCCCGCGCCAGAACCGGCTAATTGCTGCCTTGCCCGAATTCGAGCAGGAGCGCTGGTGTGAACACCTTAAGCCGGTGGACCTGCTACTGGGCCAGGTGCTGTGCGAGGCTGAAAGCCCGCCGCAGTACGCCTACTTCCCGACCACCGCAATCGTCTCGCTTCTATATCTGACGCGCAACGGTGGTTCGAGCGAGGTAGCCGTGATCGGCAACGACGGCGTGGTCGGCATCTCGCTGCTCACGAGCAGTGGCGCCACGCTGCATCGGGCGGTCGTGCAAAGCGCCGGGCGCGGCTACCGCCTGCACGCCCAGACCCTCAGGGACGAGGCACTGCGTCACGGTCCGATGCTGGAGGTGCTGGTGCGCTACGCGCTCGAGTTGCAATGGCAGGTCGCGCAGACCGCGGCGTGCAATCGCCACCACTCAATCGACCAGCTATTGTGCCGGCGTCTGTTGCTGGGCCTGGATCGCTCAGCGAGCGAGGACATCGTCATGACGCAGGAGCTCGCGGCCAGCCTGCTCGGTGTTCGCCGCGAGAGCGTCACCACAGCGGCCAACCGGTTGCAGCGCGCGGGCGTGATCAGCTACAGCCGCGGCCGCATCGCCGTGCTCGATCGTCGGCGTCTCGAAGAGCGCGCAAGCGAGCGCTTCGCCGTGGCCACACAGCCATGACCGGCCGCCGACGACCTGACGCCGTCGCAGGATCTGTGCTGTGTGCGCTGGTACACGGTCACCCGCGCACGCCGGCCTCATACTCGCGGCGCCATTGATACGGAATTCACCACGCCGCACTCTTCGGTTCGCCCCCTTTGCAGGAGGCGCTTGCCACGACCGGAGAGACAATTGGCCGAGAACCACCTGATCGAATTGCTGCCCCGCGCTGACCGCGTGCGCCTGCTGGCCTTGTGCGAGCCCATCCATCTGGTGCTCTCCGAGGTGCTGTGCGAGCCTGGCAAGCCCACGCGCCATGTGTACTTCCCGACCGAAGGCTTCATCTCGCTCGTGACGCTGGTGTTGAGTCACCCGGGCCTGGAAGTCGGCATGGTCGGCCGCGAAGGCATGGTCGGCGCGCAGTTGGCGCTTGGCGTCGCGACTTCGCCGCTGCGCGCGCTGGTGCAAGGCTCGGGCGCCGCGCTGCGCGTGGGTACCAAGGCCTTTCGAGCCGAACTGGCCCGCAGCACGGCTTTGCAGCGCAGCATGAACCGCTACCTGTACGTGCTGATGGCCCAACTCGCCACCTCGGCGGCGTGTCTGAGGTTTCACATGATCGGCCCGCGCCTGGCGCGCTGGCTGCTGATGACCCACGACCGCGCCCACGCCGAGACCTTCCACGTCACGCAGGAGTTCCTGGCCTACATGCTCGGCGTGCGCCGCGTCGGCATCACCGCCGCCGCCGGTGCCCTGCAGCGCAGCGGGCTGATCGAATATACGCGCGGCGAAATAACGGTGCTCGACCGCAGCGGGCTCGAGGCCGCAGCCTGCAGCTGCTACGCCTCCGACCGGCAGAACTACGCCGGGCTGCTGTAGCGAGGTGCGCGAGCGTCGACGAACGTCACGGCGCTCGGACTACATCGCCTCGGCAAAGGTGCGCAGCTTCTCCGAACGGCTCGGGTGCTTGAGCTTACGCAGCGCCTTCGCCTCGATCTGGCGCACCCGTTCGCGCGTGACGTCGAACTGCTTGCCGACTTCCTCGAGCGTGTGGTCGCTGCTCATGTCGATGCCGAAGCGCATGCGCATCACCTTGGCCTCGCGCGGCGTCAGCCCGTCGAGCAATTCGCTGACGACGGCGCGCAGGCCGGCTTGCATCGCCGCTTCCATCGGCGCGACGTTGTAGGTGTCCTCGATGAAGTCGCCCAGCGTGGTGTCGCCATCGTCGCCGACCGGCAATTCCATCGAAATCGGCTCCTTGGCGATCTTCATGATCTGGCGCACCTTGGCTTCCGGAATCTCCAGCTTCAGCGCCAGCGTTGCCGCGTCCGGCTCGTAGCCGAACTCCTGCAAGTGTGCCCGGCTCATCCGGTTCATCTTGTTGATCGACTCGATCATGTGCACCGGCACGCGGATGGTGCGGGCCTGGTCGGCGATCGAGCGCGTGATGGCCTGACGAATCCACCAGGTCGCGTAGGTCGAGAACTTGAAGCCGCGTCGGTATTCGAACTTCTCTACCGCCTTCATCAGCCCGACATTGCCTTCCTGGATCAGGTCGAGGAACTGCATGCCGCGGTTCGTGTACTTCTTTGCGATCGAGATCACCAGGCGCAGATTAGCCTCGATCATTTCCTTCTTCGCATCGCGCGACGCGCGATCGCCCTCACTCATGCGCTTGTTGATCGCCTTCAGCTCGTCGAGCGGGATCGCGGTGCGGGCCTGGATTTCGGCGAGCTTGGTCTGCCGCTCCTGGATCGCCGGCACGTTGCGACCCAGCGCCGCGCTGTACGGCTTGCGCGACGCGACTTCGGTCTCGACCCACGCCAGGTTCAGCGCATTCGGCGGAAAGTGATCGATGAAATGTTGCTGCGGCATGCCGCACTTGTCGACCGCGAGCCGGCGGATCTCGCGTTCGTGACGGCGCACCTCCTCGACTTGCGCGCGCAGCAGCGCGCACAGCTTGTCGATCGTCTTGACGGTGAATCGCACCGTCATAAGTTGGTCGCTCAGCGCCGCCTGCGCCTTGCGGTACGCAGGCGAGCCGTGGCCGCTCTTCTCGAACGCCTTACGCAGCTGGTCGAACGCCGTGCGCATCGACGCGAAGCGCTCGAGCGCGGCAACCTTCATCTCCTCCAGACGCTTGGTCATCGCGCGGCTGCCGCCGTTGCCGTCGTCGTCATCGTCTTCGTCGAACGAATCGACGTCTTCCTCGGCCACGTAGTCGTCGGCCTCGTCGGCAACGACAAAGCCGTCGACGACTTCCGAGATGCTCATCTCGCCGGCCGCGATCTTGTCGCCATAGGACAGGATCTCGGCCATCACGCCTGGCGACGCCGAGATCGCCAGCATCATCGCCTGCAGGCCACCTTCGATGCGCTTGGCGATCTCGATCTCGCCCTCGCGGGTTAGCAGCTCGAACAGTCCCATCTCGCGCATGTACATGCGCACCGGGTCGGTAGTGCGGCCGAACTCCGAGTCGACCGTGGACAGCGCCGCTTCGGCGGCTTCCTCGGCCTCCTCGTCGGTCGAAGCGGTGCCCGCGCCGCCGGCGACCAGCAGGGTTGCCGCATCGGG
>JANYBE010000051.1 GCA_025360945.1 Rhizobacter sp.
ACGGCCCGACCCGCCACCGCAGCCTCCGCCCCGGTGGTCGCGCCGTCGAGCGCCGGCCCGGCGTCAACAGCGCCTGCCGGTGCGGCTGCGGCCAGTGGCACGACCGGCCCGGCGCCACCGCCAGGGGCGGCCCAGTACATGCGCAATCTGCTACCCTACATGAACGGCAGCAGGTTCCCGATACCGGCTTCAGCTGCCACTACTGCACCGGCCGCGCCTGCGCCGGCACCGGAGTCGCAAACCCCGGCGCCGGCGCCCGCACCGGCAGCGCCCGCACCACCGGATGCACCCGCCAGCGAAGCGAAGGGGGCACCATGAGCGTGCCGGGCAGCCGCGCCGTCGCGTGCGGCTTCACCCTCATCGAGATCCTAATCACACTGGCGCTCGTGGGCTTGCTCGCGATGGGCAGCTCGCCGCTCTTCGAATTGACGGCCCACCGGCAAAAGGAGGCAGACCTGCGGGAGTCGCTGCGCGTCATTCGCGGCGGACTCGATGCCTACAAGGCAGCCGTCGACACTGGCGCGCTGACCAAGGTGGCCGGGCAGTCGGGCTACCCGCCAACGTTGGACGTTCTGACGGAATCCCTGCTCCGCGCGGATGCGGCCGATTCGAACGGCACCGGTACGGCGAGTCGCATCGTCATCTTGCGCCGCCTGCCGCGCGATCCATTCTTTCCAGACCCACAGGTGCCCGCAGCACAGACCTGGAACGTCCGCGGTTACGCCAGCCGACCGGACGACCCGCAGCCCGGTGACGACGTCTTCGACGTGTCGTCGAAGTCGACCCGCAACGCGCTCGACGGCACGCCGTACGCATCGTGGTAGCGTCAATGCCTCGACCTATCGCAGCCCGCCGTGACGCGCGCCGCGCGCGCCCGGCTGGCTTCACGCTGATCGAGATGCTGGTCGTGATGACCTTGATCGCACTTCTGCTCACGCTCGCCGTGCCTCGCTATTTCGGCTCCGTCGATAGCGGCAAGCTGATCGTCCAGCGCCAGAATGCGGCAACGATCCGCGATGCGATCGACAAGTTCGACGCCGATCTCGGCCACTTTCCCGAATCGCTCGACGAACTGGTCGCCAAGCACTATCTCAGGCAGATCCCGATCGATCCGGTGTCAGAGCTCGCGACTTGGGTGGTGATCGCGCCGCCCGATCCGACGCAGGGCAATGTGTACGACGTGCTCCCCGTATCTTCGCCCGCGTCGGCAGCAGCCTCCGGGCCCATTCCATGACGCCTCACATCATCTTCGCGCGCCATCGGCAGGCCCGAGTCTTCCGGCCCGATCGAGGCGTCGTCCTCCTCGCCTTGCTGATTGCGCTGGCCTTGCTCGCAATCGGACTCATGAGCGCGGTGGACGTTTGGACGCTGTCACGACAGCGCGAGCGAGAACAGGAACTGCTGTTCGTCGGAGATCAATACCGCAAGGCCATCAGACACTACTACCTCTCAGCGCCTGCGGGCGGCCAACGCGGGTATCCGCCGAGCATCGACGTGCTGCTGCAGGACGACCGCTTCCCCATCCCGGTGCGGCACTTGCGGCGCGCCTATCCCGATCCGATCACTGGCAACGCCGAGTGGGGCCTGCTGCGCGCCGGGGACCGAATCCTCGGCGTGTACAGCCTCTCGGAAGTCCACCCGATCAAGCAGGCGGGGTTCCCGCCAGCAGACCAGACCTTCAGCGACGCCGCGGGCTACAAGGACTGGGTATTCGCCTACCTACCGCGTCGCGGTGTTGGGGCAGTTCCTAGTAAGCCCGCCTCCGGTCCACCGCCAACAGACAGGCCACCCATGACCCCCTCGCCAACACCCAGTCGCCGGAGCCCGTCATGACCATTCGTGTTCTGCTCGTCGATGACAACAACTTGTTCCGCAAGGGCTTGGCAGCGCTGATCTCGGCGCATCCGGATTTCACCGTTGTCGGCGACGTGCGAACGTGCAAGGAGGCGGTTCAGGCATCGATTCAGACCGAGCCAGACGTTGTCGTCACAGACATCATCCTGGGGGGTGTCAACGGTCTCGAATGCGTGGCACAGATCAAGCGCCGGCAGCCACGGGTGCGCATTGTCCTGCTGACCAACTTGCGGACCGAGGATCACGTGCGTTCGGCGCTTCGCCTGGGCGCCGACGGCTACGTGCTCAAAGACACGTCGATCGAGGAAGTGCACCTGGCTTTGCGCAGTGTCGCGATGGGCAAGAAGTACCTCAGCCCGGACGTCTCGGAACAGGTTTTCGATACCTTCCTTCAACCACGGCGCGCCGCAGGCAGGGTCTCGCGCCTAGATCTTCTGACGGCGCGCGAACGCAGCATCCTGCAACTGATCGCTGAAGGCAGGACGAACCGCGGTGCCGCGGAGTTCCTCAGTGTCAGCCCGAAGACCGTGGAGAAGCATCGTGCCAGCCTGATGCATAAGCTGGGCTTGCGCAACGCGGCCGAGCTGACCCTGGTGGCGATCGACCTCGGACTCATTGAGCGGCCATCGTCCCTCGCACGTCTGACAAACGGCATCGCCCTCGAACCCGAATCTCGAAATGGTCGCGCTCGCGTGTCGGCAGACGACGCTCACGGCACGTTCGATATCGTCAGCGCTCCGGTGCCGCTCGGCCCGGAGTTTCTTCAGACCTACGCACGGGAGTTCGATGTCGACGATTCCTGAATCACAGGCCTACGTGGGCTTGCCGAGCTGAGACATCAGACGGCATGTTGGAGACCACGTAAGTCGGCAATCGGGTTGCGCACAGGACGTCGAGCGCCGGCCGTTACGTTGCCATTGGAATCCTCCGCTAGGAACCGGCCCCGCTCTTCAGTGCGTCATCATCCCGCTGCACTCGGGCGCCCACTCGGCCAGTGCAGGCGTGGCGCGATGCTCAGGGCACCAGCCAGTCGCCGTCGGCAATGATCTTCGATCCGCCGTTCGCGCCGAATCGGACCAGGTATCCGCCCTTGGAGGCAAAGTGCTGGTTTTCTGCGAGCGTGAGCCGCGGGTAGTAGCCGGTGACGATCCGGTGCTCGACCATCGACTGCAGTTCCTCGATCAGGTAGGGGCCATAGAACGTGTCGACCATCCCGTTCAGCGCTTCCGACACCAGGCCGCAGGCGAGGTACGTGTCGGTCTGCATCTGCTCGTCGACGAGTTTGATCCCGCGGATCCTGAACCAACCAAGCGGAAAGTCAACGCGCACGACACGCTTGTTCGGCAAGTCGAACGGATACGCCATGTGCATGCGCGCCCGCCAGTCGACCGGCAGCGGCGAGCGCTCGAGGCCGCCCATCAGGCCGGACATATAGACGAGCGGCGGCGCGTCCCGGGCATCGCCCATGGCCGCCAAGTCGGGCGGCCGCAACCAAAGCACCAACGCGTCCGTGCTGGACCCCGAACGCAGCGCACCAGCAAGATCACGATCGCCCTGCGCCAAAACTGATTCGCGCACGTCGATGCCCTTGTCCCTGAGCGTGCGGGCGAGCGCCTGCGCGCCGGCCTCGCCGCCGTCGCCCGCGCGATAGACCTGGTGCACGGTCTTGACGGGCGAGTCCCGTGTGGATGCGGTCAGCCCAGCGCCGATGAGCCCGGCCTCAAGCAGGGTGCCGCGCGACAAGTAGAGTTCGAAGAAGTCTCCCGGCGCGTCCACCGGCACTTCCACGTTCGGGAACAGGCAAGCCAGGCGCTGCTTTTCGCAGAATGCGTGGACCGGAGCCCAGTTGCGCCCCAGGCCCGATACGACCGCCAGCACAGGGTCTTGGGCCAAGTGGCGATCCAGCTGCTCGCCCCAGGTCGACGGCGGGCCACTCAGGTCCCAGACGTGCAGTGCCCATTGCCGGTGGACCATGAACATCGATCGACCGTATTGGGTCCGGCCGGAGGCGCGCATCGGGGCGCTGGGCTTCATTTGGCGCGAATTGCGCTCGGCGAAGAACTTCTCCATGACCTCGAGCATCGCCTGACGCCGCTGGGGCTCGACCTCGGGGGTGACTATCGTGGCGAAATGCAACGTGCCCGGCGTGACGCCCGGCACGCGCTCGGGGTAGAGCGTGTTCAGGTAGGCAATCAACGACGACATGTCGGCGTCGTCAAGGGCGAAGCGGGGCATCAGGCTGCTGAGCGTGCGTCCGTTGGCGTCGACGCCTTCGCGCAGCGCCCGTGCCAGCGTCTCATGGGTGTAGGGCGGCCGGTTGCTGCGCATGCCGTCGACGTACGGCAGGTTCGCCTCATCGTGCCCAGCATTGGGCTGGAACAGGTAGCGGCCGGCGATCGGTGGGATCTGGTTGACGGCTGAGCCGCTACTGATGCCGCTGCTCTGATGGGTCGAACCGAGTCCGCTGCGCTGATGGCAGTTGACGCATGCGGCGCCAGCCCCCTTCGCGCCCGGAAGTCCGCCGTCGCGCACCGCCTGCAGCGCGGCTCCCGACGGCAGGACGCCTCGCAGGTAGATGGCTTCGCCGATCCTAGCCGCGGCCGCGCTTGCGACCAGGTCCTGTGTGCCCCTGGCGGTCACCGGCGCGCCCGCCACGGCCAACACGGGAGCGGCCAGGAGCGCAACTGCCACCCACCACCCCGCCCGCGTCACTGCTTTGGAGCCGCCGCGGTTCACCGGGGCACTGCCCTGGATTCGGCGGTGGCCCTGCCGCGGGGGGCACCGAGGTCATCAAATTCGCGGTCATCGATCTCGGGATTCAGCGCCACCCGTTCGATCACCATCCGGTCGGGCTTGCCGCCGGCGGCCCCACTGATCTCGATCACGGAGGGCACCGCCAAGCCCTCGATTTCCTTGTATTCGCGAAAGCGCACGGAGACCGTTCCCTTGGCTCCTGCCTTGTCGTATGTCGCGCGGTCGTATCGGGATTCGAGAAAGCTTTCGGCGTCGACCCAAACCGTCTGGTGCTCCGACGTGGCGAGCTTGACACCCACGCGATAGGTCCTGCGGCCTTCGAGCTCTTCGGTGCCCTCCAGCTCGACCGTGGTGCCCTTGACGCGATAGTCGATCAGCGGTCCCACGAGCCCCGGCGCAGACCTGGCGAATCTGACCTCCTGGGCCGTGAACTGCTTCACCTCCGGCCGGCCGTCCTGGCCGAGCTTCATTTTCCAGCCGCTCGTGCCATTGAAAACCCTCAGGCTGCGCTGGCTCGGTTCGGTGATTTCGAAGCGGGACTTGCCGGGCCGCTTTTCCTGCAGCCGAAACGGCAGGCTCGGCACCGCGGAACGCGCACTTTCAAGGTGGCCCTCCCAAATGAGGGTCGCAATTTTGCGCCAGGCCTGAAGCCCGCCCTGCACCTCGACACTCCTATCGACGATCTGCTCCGCGGTCATCGCAGCCGGGGCTGGCCTAGTGGGTTCGCCCAGCGCGGCCCTCGCAGCGGACAGCGCCAGGCAGCCGGCACTGGCCAGGGCCGCCGTGGCGAGCACAGAGGCGGCGCGCGAAATATTCATGAGGGAGGCTCCAGGAGGGCACGCGGCGGGCCGACGCAAGCAGGCGCGGCGCGTCGTCTCGATGTCCGGCGTGCTACGCGTGTGGCTTCGTGAACACCGCATCGGCGAACGCCGGGTTGATAGCTGCCTTCTCGACCAGCAACTTGTGCGTGTCGGGGTAACCGTCGACCGCGGTTTCCAGCACGAACGGGATCATCACGCCCTGCACAGATCGGAAGTCACGCTGGTAAACGTAGACCGGATGCATCTTGCCGTCCATGCGTTTCGGGAAACCCTCGACCTTCACATCGAGGAACGTTCTGGCGTCAATCCACACGTGCTTGACGGTCCCGCCCTTGGGGGTGACCTTGAGCCGGTACGCTGGCTGCGCGTCCACCAAGTCTGCGCCTTCCAGCTCGACCTTCGTGCCCTTGGCCGCGTGATCGATCAGCGGGCCGTCGAGATCCCCGCGCGATGCCTCAGTGCTGGCCTCGTCCGCCGAGAACGGTTCGACGTCATTGCGGTTCATGAAGGGGCGGTACTTCCAGCCTTGCTTGCCGTCGAACACCTGCACCGCCGTCTTGCCGTCGAACTCGATTTCCATCCTCACCCGGTTGGGGCGTTTCAGGTCGAGCGTGAACGGCAGCAGGATCTGCTTGTCCGACTCGACGTCGGCATTGGCCGCAACTACTTGGGCGTTGCTGCCCTTGCCGCCCGCCTTTGCCGACGCGTGGAACAGCTTTTCTGCGCGCGCAATGTTGTCGCCCTTGCCCGCTTCGATCTTGCCGCTGAGCTGCATCGTCTGCACCGTCGTCCAGACCTGCGCGCCGCCGCGGGCGGCGACATGCTTCTCGACGATCTGCGCGGCGCTCAGCGGCGGTACCTGCGGCTCGCTTACGGGCGCCGACGCGTTGGCAGCCGGTGCCTTGGCGAGGGCTGCCCTAGTGATGGCTGCCTTGGAGCTCTTGGCCTGACTGATGCCGACGGCCGGCGACGTGGCATCAGCCGCCGCCACCGCCTGGGACAAGGTCAACGCCGATGCGGCACCGGCCAAGATGGCCGCGAGAATGGGTCGAATGGCAAACATCGCTTGCTCTCCCTAAAGGTTGTGCTTCAGTCCACGACGACATTGTTGGCCCTGAATGGGCCAATCACCACGTCGACTCGGTCGCCACGCGCGACGCGGCGGCCCTTGTTCGAAAAAGTCATCCAGTACGAGCGACCTGCCACCGGCGTCGGGGTCTGGCGCAATTGGCCGACCTTCTCCATGGTCGGCACCACCAGGCTCACGCCTGCCTTGGGGTCGTCCAGCGTGGCCTCGTTTTGCTTGTCGTGCAGCGCCCCGGCCTTGTCGGGGTCGACAACGCGGTAGCTGAACCGCACCAGTTCACCGGATTCGACGAGCTTCACGCTGATCGAATCGATACCCCAGAACAGTGCGTAATGAAGTCCAGCACGCCCGGCGAAACGATTCGGAGCATAGGGCGAGGGCGTCGGTGGCGCCGGCGCGCCGTGGGCGGCCTGGGTCTTGTTCGCCACGGCCTTGGCCGTGGCCGCAGGTGCTGGCGATGCAGCCCTGCTGGACGCGGCAGGCGCGGATGCGGCGGCCGGCGGCTGTGGCATATCGGCCGCCCTGGCGCCGCACATCAGCAGCGCCGCGATTGGCGCAGCGCACAGCGCGCGCAGGACGAGGCCCGACGTCAGCTTCTTCGATCTGAACCGCACAGCAGCAAGTTCCTCTGCACAGAACGAGCTCACTTCGGGTCGCCCTCGGCCTGGTCCTGCCGCCGCTTGGACTCCTGCAGACCCATCCAATGCTTCAGGTCAGCCTGCGCCGGGGCTAGATCGTCACGCGGCACGTCCGCGGAGTACTTCTTCTTCTGTTCGTCGTTGAGCATGGCCCGGATGCGACCCTTGGATTGGTCGTAGATCGCCATCGTCATTCCGGTCACCTCGGCAGGGGCTGGGGAATTTGCGCTCCGGAGTTTCATGATCCGTCGGTGCTGATCCGCCAGGATCTGCCGCAGAGCTTCCTGCTGACCCGAGTCCAGCTCGAGGCCCCGGGTGAGTCGACGGACGCTTTCGTCGATACTTTGGGCAACCGTGAGGTGCCTGGCCGGCCGGTGATGGCCAGTCCTGGGCGTCGCGGCGTCCGGCGCCGGCAGCGTGGCCGCTGCGTCGGTGGTCGGCGCCGCCGGAGCTGCCGTGGCGGCGGGATCGCTGGCAGCAGCATCGTCGGCCCGACACGGCCCGGAAAATGCCAGTGTCATCGTCGCCAGCGACGTCAGCGCGATGCGCGCGATCCGATCCGTTGCAACCCAGCGTCGTCCCGGTTTCATCGTGGTTCTTCCTGCGCACCGATTGGCCGTCCCGGACCAGCAGCAGTCCGAGGCCAGCTTGACATCGCCACACTGGCGCGGGCCGCTGAATTCGAGCATGTCGCGCCGCCGTCTCCTGCGATTGTGCTCGCGACCCTGCAACTGCGCGGCGTCAGGCGCTTCTTGCCCGCCTTCAATTCGGTACTTTTGCGGCGCAACGCTCCCTTTTCCGGCGATGCGAACGTCGGCAACCCAAAAAAGGCTAGAGCCGCTGAGAAGAATCGCTTGCATCGGCTTGGCGGCGAACAGCGAGGAAGGCGGCTACCAGCGGCCTACTGGCCTTGCGCCAGGTGCTGCTCGCAGCTCTTTTTCGCAACCTGTTCGTCGACCTTGGCGAGAGATTCCAGCGTCGAATCGCGCGCCGCCCGGTATTCCTCGCTCTTGCGAAGCTTGGCAAGCGTCTCTTCGCTGGCCCCCTGCGCGAGCAGCTTGGCATGTTCCCGATAGCGATCGGCGGACGCGGGGATGAGTTTGGCGCAATGCTCGAGGATGACCTCCACGGTGGCGAACGATTGCGCCTGAGGTGCCGGCTCGTCGGCCAGCGCAAGCCCAGGCGCCACGATGGCGGCGAGGAGCCACAGCTTCTTTGGCATCGTCATCAAAATTCTTCCCATTTGTTGAAAAAGCGGAGCTGCCCAGAAGCAGCATGGCTTCCAAGAACTCGGTCGCGGCTCGGGCGGACACCCCGGTTGGGATGTCCGCCCTGTCGCGCTAGCCTAGTTCGCCGTGAAGTTGGCGCTTGTCAGCGTCGGCGCTGCCAGACCCGACCCACTGATCGTCACGTTGGCCGTAGAGGTCGCAGTCGTCCCTGGCACATATCGCACGCTGATTGTGCAACTGCCGCCCGGGTTGATGACCGCACCCAACACGCAGGTAGTCCCTGTACCCTGAATCGAGAACGCCCCAGCTGACGTACCAACACTGGCGATCGTCGGATTGGCTGTCAGCGTAAGTGGACCGGCGGAGGTCGTCGCGTTGCTGACCGTGATCGTCCCATTCTTCGTGCTCGTGTTGGCAGTGGTGGTTGTCAGCGCAGGCGTCGGCCCGCCAAAGGTCACCGTCGCGCCCGGCACGGTGAAGTTCACCGCGTTGGTCGTTCCGGTGGGCGTCGTGACACTGACGGCCCGAGTACCGGTTGCTGCCGCAAGCGTCGCTGTACAGTTCGCCGTGAGCGTGCTGAGCGACGTTTGCCCGGTGGGAGCGAGCGTGCAGGTTACCCCGCTCCCGGAGACGTTCACCGCGGTCGCTCCGCCGAAAAAGGTGCCCGTCAGCGTCACCGCAGTGGTCGCACCCCGCACACCGCTGGTCGGCGCGATCGAGGTCAGAGTTGGCACGTTCCCGGTTAGGTTGGCAGCCTGCGTGCCCGCCAGGTCTGTGACGGACAACGTCGCTGTCCTGGTGGCGAGCACTTCCGCCGTCCGCGGCCTGAACTGAACCAGCGTCGTGCAACTCGCTCCTGGAGCCAAGGTCGTCGTGGTCACGAGTTGTCCGCCACCCGCTGGCCCGCAGGTCGACAACAACCGAACCGCCAGAAAGTCCGCCGTGTTCGCGCCGGACAGCGTTCCCTGCGTGATGCCCGTCAGTGGCACGTTGCCCGTGTTGGTCAACGTGAACGTCTGCGTCGGATCCGACATGCAGGCGAAGATCCCGAGAATAGTCGTGCCCGGACAATTGGCAGCGTGGGCAATCGTCCACGTCGCCGGCGTCAGCGTCGCACTGATGACTGGCGCGACGGCCGTGCCACTAAGCGTCACCGGTGAACCAGCAACCAGCACATCGGCAAAGATCGTCAGCGAGCCGTTGACGGTGCCCGCAGCCGTGGGCGTGTACGCCACCGTGATCGTGCAGGTGTTTGCGGGCGCAACGTTGGACAGTGACGCGGCGCAGGTACCGCCGGAGCGCGAGAACACCGGGTTCGAGAAGGCAAGCCCATCCAGGTTGGACGACGTGTTCCCCGTGTTTTGCAGGGTCAGCGTCTGCGGGGCACTCGGGTAACCCAGCACGGCGGGGAAGGTCAGCGGCCCGCCGGTGACGCTCAGTACCGCCAACGGAGGCACGGCGCCGACTTCGACCGCACCGATGTCGTATGCAGCTCCGGCCGGGCGGATGTTGCCGAAGAAGTCGTCCTTGGGCGCCGCCACGGTGCCGCCACCCACATTCACACTGGTTGCACCATGATCGATTGCCGACGATGTGGTCCCTGTCCCTGCAGGCACGTAGTTGCCCAGCACCGCGTTCGTCGCGGGATTCGTCAGGGCCAGGGGGCCCCAGCGAACGTTGACCCAGTTGTTGCCCTCGTCAACCACACCCGCAGGGGTCAGGCTGAACACCGGGTTCGGGAACGCGTTGAACTCGTTCACGCCAGGGGGCACTGCGTAGCCACCGGCACCGAGTTCCGGCGGCGTGCGCGAACCGTTGCAGTACTGGCTCGTGAACGCCGGGCTGGTGTTCGAGTTGGCGGTTCCACCGTAGGTCGTCGATGTCGCGCCCGACAATACCGAGTTCGTCGGCGTGAATCCGGATGCGGAATTCGAAGTTGGTGCCGTGTCGCCGCGGAAGCCAAGATCCCAGTAGCTCGAACCGGTCGGGCAGCCGCCCGTCGCGGTCTGGCTGGCAGCGGCGGTGGTCGAACCCATCGGGTACAGCGTCACAACGTGCTGCTGGTTCTGGTTACCCGTTCCGTTGGAACCGACACCGATGTAGAACGAACGGTTCTGCCAGATCGCGTCGTTGAACAGTACCGGGATCGAATAGTTGACGCACGAAGGCTGACTCGTCGCACCCCATGTCCCAACGCCGTGCCCCGGTGGACAACTGAACGGATTGGAGGACGGGGTCGTGGACAGCAGGTTGATATTGGCCTGCAGCACCGGACTGTTGTTCACGCTGACCAGGCCGGCCACCTGCGGGCAGGACTGCCCTTGAGTCGCACCGCAAGTCACGTTGCTCGTAGGCGCTGCCGAGCTGGCCAGCGGCGCATACAGTGACTGGAACAGCGTGCCCGACGAGGCCGTCGAGTCGTTCGAGGCGATCGTGTTGTTCACGATGTTTGCCGCCAGCGTGTCGAGCAGCGAAACCCCGCCGCCGTCCCAACCCGCAACGTTGTTGACGATGATGTTGTTCGTCAGGTTGACCGAATTCCAGCGGCAATTTGACAGGTCAGCCGAGCAGGCAGTCGCACCATTCGGGTTGTTCAGCACGTCGGTCCCGTTGACGTGCTGGATCCGCACGCCGCCACCGCTACCGGAGTCGGCGGCGTTACCCAGGATCAGGTTGGCGTTGATCTTCAGCGCCGGGCCGGTCCCGTCGCTGGGCAGGATCCCTCCAGGACTAGGCAAGCAGTCCAGGTCGTTCGAGACACCGCAGTTCGTCGGATCGGCGTCGGGCGCTCCCATCACCAGCAGGCCGCCACCATTGGTCGTGATGGTCGGATTTGTGCTCTGGTTGAAGATGATGGTGTTGTGCTCGATGTCGCCGTTCTTGATGAAGCCAATGTGCGAGACACCGCCGCCGTCGCCGGAGCTCAGGTTGCCGCAGACCCAGTTGTTCGTGAACTGGTAGTAGTCGGCACCTGTATTGATGCTGACGCCACCGGCGCCGGACGGCGTCGACGAGAAGATCTCGTCGCCCAGCGACGCATTGTCGAACACCGCATTGTTGTGGATGTTGATGTGCGTGTTAAAGCAGAACGGCAGGCTCTGGTTCACGGCGTTGCCCGCCTTGTCCAGCTCGCACGAGGCCGGGTAGGTCGTGACCGCCGAAGCACCCGGGGCACCCTGCACCAGGACGTCCGCGTGTTCGCCGGCGCCAATCGTCAAACCGCCCGACATCGTGCCCTGGTTGTTGCTCACGCGGTTGTTGGCGATCTGCAGATTGTGCGCGTAGGCGTGGACAAAGATGCCGCCGCCGCCCTGAGAACTGTCGCGCAGGCCCAGGCCGTCGATGCTCGACGGGTTGCAGTAGAAGTTGGTCGGGTATGCGGTCGTTGTGCCCACGACTTCGCAGTCATTCTTCGACAGCAGCACTGAGTTGTCCGGGAACGCCGCCGGCGTGGTCGTGGTCGCGCCGAAGGCATCGAGGATCGCGGTCCCGGTCGGGAACTTCACACCCTTGCCGAGGACCGTGATGACTGCGCCTTCATAGGCACCCAGTAGGCTGGGCTCGATCAGTTGCTCCGCCAGGTTGCCGTTCAGGCCCGCATCCCAACCGAGGGTCGCTTCAAGCGGCAGGCGGTCGACCACCAGGTTCGGGAAGTTGACATACCCACCCGTACCCGGCTCGGCATTGGTCGCGCCATTCAGGTGGCTGACGCAGTCTCTGCCAGTACTTGAGTCCGGGCGGCCATCGGTCGTCAGGCCGAACAGGCAGACGATCCTCTGGCGCCACGGGCTAAGCAGCTTGCCGGCCGGCTGGGTGTTGGCATCCACGACCGACGACGCGGCACCGACGCCCTGCAGGCGGACCGGTTTCCACATCACCAGCATCTCGTTGTAGGTGCCCGCCGGAACGATGATCATGTCGCCCGGTGCGGCCGCATCGATCGCGGACTGGATCGTCGCGCCGCTCGTCAGCACGTTCGGTTGCTTGCCGCCGATCGTCACGGTGACCGTGTCGACAGACTGCTTGCCCATGGCGGTCGTGACGACCAGTTGGCCGCAAGAAGCTTGCGAACCCCCATAAACTCCTTGCTGCTGCACTGCACAGGCCGCAACGCCAGGGGGCACCAGCACCTGCAGCTGGGTGTCGCTCCACTGGCCGACCACGGTCGCGGAGACGCCGCCGATGGTGACGGTGCCCGCGGCGGTTCCGAAGCCGTAGTGACGCGTGATCTTCTTCTGGTTCCACGGTGCCGTCGAGATCTGGGGGCTGGTATAGCCGTACCAGTCGACCGATTGGTCACCCAGCGCATTGATGGTGATCGTCTTCAGCGGCGCGCTGACCCACGGGCCGGCGACGTCCCCGGTGACGCTGGCGACGGCCGGAGTCGTGTCCGGATAGCTGCAGTCTGCACGGTTGTAGCTTCCCGAAGCGAACGCCTGCACCGGTACGACCGGCGTGTCGAAGTAACCGGTCTGGCCCGGCATGAAAGGCAATTCGTAGCAGAACTGGCTGTAGCCCGGCTGGAACAGCGGATCTGGCGTCCCGCCCAGGCCCGCATCGTTCATGCACATCACCATCATCGTCGGTGCGTAACCGGTCGGGTTGGGAGGATTGACTTCCCAGGTCGAGTAGTTCAGGCCGTTGTACAGACCAAACTGGTCTGTATAGACGCGACTGATCGCGTTGCCCGTCCAGTCCTTCACCCCCACTGGCATATAGGAGGGCGCGAACTTCTCGCCGAACTGCGGAGAGAACGGGTCGAACTCGGCCGCGAAGTCGTCCAGGATGATGCCCTGGAAGTGCGAGGACACGTGCGTGGAGCTGAAGATGTAGAACTTCGCTTGCGCCGACGCTTGATAGTCCAGCGTCACTTCTTTGCGGTCGCACAGCGGGCGGAAGGTGCCCGCGAACGGAGCGACCTCCTTCGACTGCGGGAACAGGCTGATGTAGTCGGGCACCTGGCGCACTTCGCCCACGCAGGGCCAGTAGGTCTCGACGCTGCCGGTGTCGCCTTCATGGCTGGTCAGCGCCGTATTGCGACCCAGGCTGGCGGTCGGGTTCTGCGCGTTCAGCGCGTTGTAGCTGGAGGCGAGCTGCGCCTGGTCTGGCAAGATATAGACGGCGCTAGCCAGGCCGGGGAACTGCACCGCGGCCGGCCCGATGAAGTTGTCGCCGATCAGGATGTTCTTGTCCTCTTCCTTGACCAGTTCGTAGCCTGGTGGGACGACCACTTCGACCACGTACTTGCCGGCCGGCAGCATGGGCTGGCCAACGCGGAATGGATCAGTCGTGTCCGGATTGGGGATGCAGGCCGTGCAGTTTGTGCCGCTCGGCTTGCCGGTGGCCGGATCGATCCCCGTCACGCTGGGGAAGCTGTAGATGCCGTCATAGGGCGCCGGCTGCAGCTGGTTCCAGGTGTGCATGCCGTCGTAGCACTTGTACTGCGAGGCGTACGGAAGCGTGTGCAGCGTTCCGCCATTGTGCTGTGAGTTGTACCAGTCCAGGTATTGCGGCTGGTTGCTCAAGGCATAGAAGAATGGATCGGTCGACCCCTGCTGACCCGGGCAGTTCATGTTCGGCTTACCGTCCGAGCGGAAGCCCTGCACCCAGTCGTCCCAGCTTGAGGTCTGAGTCGTGTCGATCAGCTTGCGCGTGGGCGTCACGCCATCGGCGGCCACGCCCTCTTGGTACAGATTGATGGTGACATGCGCCACCAGCGGCTCCCACTTGGCCTGCAACAGCAACTGCGGACTGTCAAACGGGCGGGTCGACGCGTAGACGACATGACCGTGGATCGGGCCGGTCTCGGTCGGTGCGAACGGCTTCTTGCCGAACTCCAGGAAATTTCCCTGGCCGATGTAGCCCTGCCAGCCGTAGGCGTCGAACCAGGTCGGCGGGTCAATGCGGCCGGTCGAAAAATTCGTAAGCGAACTCGCAACTGGCCCGGCGCCGATGGATTGGCCCAAGCAGTCGGCATTGGCACAGTAGACCGCGCCCGGCACCGACAGGTCGGCAGGCAGCGGGTTCTTCTCATAGGTGTTCGCCTGGCCCTTCGCAATGGCCGAGCCGCCGCACAGGGGGCTGTTGGGATTGGTCGGACTGTTGCACGATGCCGAACCGTCGGCCGGACCGCCGGCGTCATAGATCACATGAACGCCAGTGGTTTTGTATCGGGTGCTGTCGGTCTCGACCACGTACCAGTTGAACAGCGGGAAGATCTCGTTGAAGTTCGCGTACCCGTTCAGGTCGGTGTTGTTGAAGTCCGAGAAGCTGCCGTCGCGAAAGCGTACGTTGGTAGACGCCAGCGCCAAGCCCGGCTTGGTACTCCCTGCACCGGTGTCGTCCGACAGGCCCGTGCCCGTCGTGTCGAGGAAGGTGCGCGTGTACAGGTCGGCCTGCCATTGGTGCACGCCGATTTCGCCCATATTGCAAATGGCGGCCGTGCTGCCCGGGCCGGCGCAGGTTGCGTTCGGCGCAGTGCTGACCGTCGTGCAAAGCCCGCCGAGGTTGCCGCTGCAGCCCACCGACACCGGCTGCGTGATGCCGTCGATGATCTGGTCGTTCCACTGGTCGAACGTCGTGACCTTCCAGTTGCCCGCCGGGATGCCCTTGAAGTCGAAATTACCCTTGTCATCGCACTTCGCGAAGGCGATTTCGGCGCCGTCCGGGTCGCCCAGGCTCACGTAGCACTGCGTGAACGCCAGCGATTCACGGCCGCCGCTGCTGTACAGGCGGCTGTCAGGTGTACGACTCAGCCTTGACCCCGTGACCTGGCCCTTGACCTCATAGTTGCACGCCAGCGCACCGCCTTTTGGCGCCGGGTCGCACATCCCGGATTGGCTGTCGTTGTAGCGCCGCTCGTTGATGATCTTCGGGTTGGCGAAGCCGATCGAGACATGATAGCCCGCCGGTCCGAATTCCTGGAAGTAGCCAGGCTCGGCGACGCGCATGAACGAATCGTGCGCCTTCTGGCCGTCCAGCGTGTTGGTCTGTACCCACTCCTCGCCGAGCGCGATGCGGCTGGCGCCGGGATACGCGGCGATGCCGTAACGCCCCGGGTACAGGTTCTTCACCAGGACTAGGCCGACCATCGGCGACAGCGTCTTGCCGTCGCTCTCGAACTTCGGGCAGGTGACAATCATGCTGGTCGCCGTCGACTTGGCCGTCAAGGTACCGGCGGCGATGGCGGCGGCGTTGGCGGTGTTGTAGGCGCTGTTGGCAGTTGCCACGCTGGAAATCGGACAGGCATCCAGCCCGGTCACCGGGTCGATCGTTCCCGCCAGGGCGTTGGACAGCGGCTGGTTGGACATGTCGTAGGTCGGCGTCCCAGTCGCTCCGCCGGTCTGGCCGGCCTGGTCGTAGATCGTGATCTGGAACCCGCCCAACCCCGCCTCCTGCGGGGCCAGCACGTCGACGCCGCCGCTGGTATCCTGTTCGCCGTTCAGCGGATAGTCGTCTTGGTACACGATCACCGACAGCGTCGAAGTCGGCAGCGGCGTGGGCACTGCGAGCACCGTTACCGGCGCGATTGCGACGGTGCCGCCGCACGCTACCTTGCTGACCGACTGGCCTCCGCAGGCGGCCGGGATCGGCGCGCCACCCATGCCGTGGCCGCAATGGCCTGCCGCAACACCGGCGGCCGAGCAATCGGGAGCGCCCAAGTAGCCAGCGTTGAACGGATTGGCCGCATCACCTGGCAGGACCGAGATGTAGTAGCGCTTGCTCGGGTCCAGGGCCACCGAACCCGGCAGCACCACCGCAAATCCATTGCCGGTTACGTCTGGGCGGCACACGCCATTGCCAACATCGCAAACCACGTTAGCGGTCTGCATCGTCTGCCCGCCTTCGCAGGACAGCGCACCAGTACACCCCGCCGCCACCACCGGCATCGCGCTGGTGTGGAAATTCGTGCCGTAGTTGATCGGGTTGCTGAAGCTGGACGAAATCACCGGACAGCCGGCCGGCAGTGGGTTGGTCGTGCAAGCCGGGTCGACGTAGAACGTGCGGTCTTCCTCGATGATCCAGCGGTAGTCGGTGATCGCCGTCACGTGGTCAGTGCCGTCCAGCACCGTGACCGTCAGGTTGCTCGGCGTCGGGAAAACGACGGTGACGGTTGTTGCGGTGCTGGTCAATCCCAAGGAATTCTTCGCCTTGAAACTGAACGTATACGTGCCTCCTGTGCCGGCCGCGGTTGCGGTGAAGCCACCATTCACATCCGCAAGCACCGTCATTCCTGTGGCCGTGACCGTCGAGGGATCAACGGTCAGCGGGAGCCCCGCGCCGTCCCTGCATCCCGCCAGCACGCCCGGCGTCTTGATCGCCATGGAGGTCGCCATGGCCGAGGTGAACGTGGTTGCCGAACAGGTAATTCCGCTATCACCGGCCAATACTGTCGACGCGCCCAGCGTGACCATGGCCGTGATGCCAGATGAGCAAACGCCACCTGTCACCGAGCCGTTGGCGCAGTATGCGAAGCTGTCGCTGGTGGCGCTGGAGCCTAGATTGGGGGTGTAGGCGAAGGTTCCGTTGGCGTTCAGCACCACGGTGCCGTTGGTCGCCTGCGTGAGCAGTGCGACGCCGGAGACGCGCACGTCGTTGGCAATGACGCCCTTGGACGGGTCGGAAATCACGAGCGGCTGGCCCGCGATCAGCGCGTTGTAAGTATCAGCGTTTGCCATGGCGGGACCGAATGCGCCCGAGGCCGCAGCCGCTGGCAGTCCGGCGCCGTTGATGCCGATGTACGCCAGCATACCGCCGTTGCGCCCGGTGGCGTTGGCCGACAGGCTCAGTTGGCGGTCGAAGATTGGCAGGGCGGTCGTGACCGTGGCGGGGGCGTTGATCATCACGTCGTAGGTCTTGCCCGCGGCCATGAAGACTTCGCTCTGGAGCCGTGCCTGGCCGGGCAAGACGTTGCCGTCTTCCGCAATCAGCGTCATGCCGGAGGCGGCCGTGCCGGTGGTCGACCCGACCATCGCCGGCACGTGCATCTTCAGGCCGGCGTTGACCAGGCGCACCAGCACGTTGCCGGTGACGGGGCCAGTCGCAGACGTCAGCGGGTTGACCGGGTACAAAGACGCCGCCGCGTTGGTCGCGTCAAACGTGCGGCCGTTGATCAGGTAATACAGCGGCGAGTAGTTGACCGTCGGTGGGTAGCAGGTGTTGAACGCCGTGTTTGGCAGTCCGGTCGTGCTCAGGGGATTTCCGCAACCTCCGGGCTGGCCTGACCAGACCTTGGTCTCGTTGAAGCCGCCCGTATTGACGGCCGTGGCGACAGCGTTGTTCTGGAGCGGATCGATCTCACTGAACAGCAGCGGGATGTCGGCGTTGTAAGTTACGGCCGCGCGCGATCCGGCGGCCGAATAGG
>JANYBE010000087.1 GCA_025360945.1 Rhizobacter sp.
GCACATGACAGCGAAGCCCACCGGTACGCAGCCTACGGTAAATGCGGCGCTTGTGCACCGACAGTTCGCGTTCTTACCTGGGGAGATCTGCGCTCCATGGCGGTGTGGTGCTGATGGACATGAACGGCCCTGGTTGTGCCGGACCCAAAACGACCTGGCGCGAGATCGTTTCTGCCCGATCTCACAGCGAGCGAATCGGCAGAGACCCATCAGGTCACGCAGCGCGCCTTGCAGTGATGCATCGCGTGAGGCCGCAGAAGTCAGCAGAGGCCATAGTAGTGTTTCGGTGCTTCACGAGAGTGGCCGTCCACGAAGGGCCGAACATGCGAAGCAGGGAGGAGCAATGGGCGACTCGATACTCGATGCAAAAGCCCGACCGGGCCAGTCGAGTGCGGCGTAGGCCCATGTTGCCGGCCTTGTACGCATCTTGTGCGTAGCCCGTGAGGGTGCGTCTACAACTTTGCATGAACCGCCCACTGCGGACCCGCACGGTGGGTGGTGTGGGGGGCGACGGCTAGACACCGCCGCCTACCCGATTAGGCGTCATCGCGGCGGCCACGCGGACATAGCACCAAGTGCATTCCAGCGTGACCTACTGCGCCGGAGCGCTCGCAGCGCTTGCCCATTTCGTCCCAGTACTGTACGCGCACTGCCTTTCCCTCCTCGAACCATTCAAACGCCTGAAGTCGACCACTGGGATACCAGTTCGACCATTTGCCGATGGGCTCTCCATTCGCGTATTGCCCGCTCGTTCCAAGGCGACCGTTTGGGTACCACGCACGGTACGGCCCATGCATGACATTCCTTCGGTCCAGAGTCTTTTCGCACCAGGCCTCAGCTACATCGGGAGTCTTCTCCCCGTTGGGGACGGTTCCGGCGGGACAACCGACGCCAGCCGGTGCCGCGCTTGCGTGCATTCCCGTCGTCAAGATGAAGGCGAACAGAACGCGTTGCATGGGCTTGACGCCTAACGTGTTGTCGGGCGCAGGGCAGCCCGTAACCACGGACGCGGGCTGGCGAACACTGGCGCGACCGGGGTCGACAAGCACCTGCCGCCGTTGACATTTTTGCCGGACCTTGCTGCGTAACACCGGCGTATCAGGCCAGATTTTGCAGCAGGATCCAATTCGCGGGCTGTGTGCCCCAATGCGGGGGGCTTCTCTTGCGTGGACAAGCTCAAGGTCGAATTCACGCGCAGCCGCTGTTGAAGTCCACATTTTCTGCTAGCCAAGTCCACTTATCGTGCTGGAGAGCGGCCATTTTCGGGGGCGACCGGCGGGGCGACGAGAAATGAGACGATTGAGGCTGCGAATTATTTGAGGTCTCGAAATTCGCATCGTCGTCGAAGTTCGGATTGAAGACAGAGAGCACCCGAAAGCCCCGAAATCAGCACCAGTGCGGGTAGGCGTGATCGAGCGCAGTGACGATGCTGCACCAAGTTCCGGACTCAGTCTGTTCCTGAAGGAGTCGAAGGATCTACTGCGGGAGCGTGGACCGGCAGCGGCGGCGTGATCACGAGTGATTCGTTCAGAACCTGTTGGTCCATCCCTTGCAGCGCGTGAATCTGAAACAGGAAATCAGTCGGACCATTGACCTTGTAGGTCAGCAGCGAGTCGACGTCGAAGCTGCGGCCTGCCGATGTGGCTTCTGGCGCTGTCCGGACGGTGGGTTCGAGGAGGGTCGTGGTGTCGGACATGACGGGTTCAGTTAGAGAAAAGGGGTTCAGCGGCGACCCTGCGATTTCACCCGCGGTCGCGCCGCCGTGCCATAGGCACGCAGCGCAGCTGGTAGGACAAAGTCTTGGCCGCGGGCACCACGCGGCGCGTATGCAAGATTTCGGCCCGCCGCGTCCTTTCGTCGCGTGCCTTCCCGCGAAATGCCGAACGCGATCCGGCCTCAGCCCGGTAATGGCCAAACCCCATCGCCGCCGACGACGTAGAACCGCCGGTTCGGCGCGGACTCGGCGCTCCATCCGCCGGTGAACTCACCGAACGCTGGCAGGATGGCCTGCCGCTCGTCGCGCACGAAGCAGGGCAATCGCAGGCTGTCGAGGCCACTGCCGTGGATCCGGCGCATCGGATGCACATGACCGGCCAGCACAAAGTGTGTCGGATGCGTCTGAGGGTGATGGCAGCAGGCGAATGGCCCGAGCAGGTGGGGCTCGTCCACCACATCAATGCGCGGTGCCGGCGGTGGGTCACCGGCGCGGCTGTCGTGATTACCACGCACCAGCGTCATCGCGGTGCCGGCATGCCGCACACGCCACGCGTCAAGTGCGGCCATCACGTGGGTCGTGCGGGCCTGCGCCGCGTGCAAAAAGTCGCCGAGGAAGACGATGCGTTCGGGCACATGTCGCGCGATCAACGCATCGAGACGTGCCAGGTTCTCGTGCGTCGTGCCGGCCGGCACCGGCTGGCCGAGCGCGCGGTAGGTGGCGGCCTTTCCGATATGCAAATCGGCGACGAACAACGCACGGCCGGCTGGCCACCATATCGCGCGCTCGGGCAATAGTTGCAACGATTCGTCGGTCCACTGAACGGCGCAGGGTGTTGATGTCATGAGGCGATCGAACCCGCAGCGTTCACAGCGGCGGCAAGGGCCGCGATGGCTTGCGCTCACGGCGGGGCGGACGCTTCAGGCTCGGCGCCTGGCCGAAGGCGAGCGTGCCTTTGACCTGATCGATGCTGCCGACCGCAGGCGTGCCGCCCGCCGCCTTCTCCAACTGCGCCACGATGCGCGCGATGCGCGCCGCCACGCTCTCGTTCGACAGCTTCTCGCGGAACATCTCGACCATCAGCGGGAACGCAAACGGTGTCGGTCGCGCCAGCACTTTCAGCACGAGGCGTTGCGTCCCCATCCGAGACAGGCTGGCGCGAAGCCGCTTGATGTCGAGCTCCTGCGCGAGCAGCTCCTGCTCGGCCTGCAGCAGCAGCTTGTTTGTCGGGTCGTATTTGCGGAACACCTCCCAGAACAGCGACGACGAGGCCTGTAGCTGCTTGCCGCTGCGGTTCTCGCCGGGGTAGCCCTGGAAGATCAGTCCGGACACGCGGGCGATTTCCCGAAAGCGGCGTTTTGCGAGCTCGCCCGCGTTCAGGCTCGCGAGCACCTCGTGGAGCAGCGCCGCATCATCGTCGCTGCGCAGCAGGCGCGGCAGCAGCGTGGGCCAGTCGATCGCGGTCGCGCTGAGCAACTCGAAGCCGTGGTCGTTGACCGTGATCGAAAACGTACGCGGCTCGATCTGCACCGCACGCCAGGCGATCAGGCCGGCGAGACCAAGGTGCACCGATCGGCCGGCGAAGGGGTACAGGAACAGGTGCGTGCCCTCACGCGTCGCCAGCACTTCGGCGAGCAAGGTCTGCGGCGTCGGCAGCGCCGACCACTGCTGCTGGATGTCAAGCAGCGGCCGAACGCACTGCAACTCGGGCGTCTCGAAGCGCCCTTCACCAGCGAGCGCGAGCTGTTCCACGACCGCGTCGGCCAGCGCGCTCGACCACGACATGCGGCCGCCGCTCCAGCGTGGTACAGCGGCGCGGTTCGTCGTGGCGCGCCGCACCCACGCCGTCATTTCGCGGATGCGGATAAGCTCGAGCATGCGTCCGCCGAACATGAAGCAGTCACCCGGTTTCATGCGCGCGACGAAGCTCTCTTCGACGCTGCCGAGCCGCGCGCCGCCCTGGACTTGAACCGTGATGCTGGCGTCGCTGACGATGGTGCCGATGTTCATGCGATGGCGCCGCGCGAGCCGCGTATCGGGCACGCGCCAGATACCCCCCGCATCCGGCACTGCGCGTTGATAGTCCGGATAGGCCGTCAGTGATGCGCCGCCTTGCGAGACGAACGCCAGACACCAGTCCCAGCTCTCGCGCGACAGCCGTGCGTACGCCGTCGTGCCGCGCACCTCGTCATACAGCGCGTCGGGCACGAAGCCGCCGCCCAGCGCGACGGTCACCAAGTGTTGCACGAGCACGTCGAGCGGTTGCTCGGGCGACGTGCGTGACTCGATGTGGCCGGCCGCGATGGCCGCGCGGGCGGCCGCGCCTTCGACGATCTCAAGGCTGTGCGTCGGCACCAGCGTGATGCGCGACGGGCGGCCCGGCGCATGCCCCGAGCGCCCAGCACGCTGCAGCAGGCGCGCAACGCCTTTCGGCGAACCTATTTGCAGCACGCGCTCGACCGGCAGGAAGTCCACACCCAGGTCCAGACTGGAAGTGCAGACCACCGCCTTCAGCGTGCCACTCTTGAGGCCCAGCTCGACCCACTCGCGCACCTTGCGGTCGAGCGAGCCGTGGTGCAGCGCGATCTGCCCGGCCCAATCGGGCCGCGCTTCGAGCATCGCGTGGTACCAAATCTCCGATTGCGAACGCGTGTTGGTGAAGACCAGCGTGGTCGTGCTCGCCGCGATCTCGTTGATCACCTGCGGCAGCATCGTCAACCCGAGGTGCCCTCCCCACGGGAAGCGCTCGGCGCAGCCGGGCAGCAGCGAATCGATCACCAGCTTCTTCGGCAACTCGCCCTGCACCAGCAGACCGTCGCCCGTGCCGAGCGGCGCGTGCATCGCATCGTCCAGGTTGCCGAGCGTGGCGGACATGCCCCAGATGCTCAGCCCCGCGTTCCAGCGCTTCAAACGCGCCAGCGCGAGCTGCACCTGCACGCCGCGCTTGTTGCCGAGAAGCTCGTGCCATTCGTCGACGACGACGAGGCGGATGCTGCCGAGCACCGCCTGGGCATCGGCGCGCGCGAGCAGCAGCGACAAGCTCTCGGGTGTGGTGACGAGCACGGTCGGCTGACGCTTGCTCTGTGCTGCGCGTTCCGCAGAACCGGTGTCGCCGCTGCGCGCGCCGGCGCTCCATGGCTGGACCAGCGCGCCTAGCGCTTCGAGGGGTTGCTCGAGCGCACGCAGTGTGTCGGCGGCGAGCGCGCGCATCGGCGTGAGCCACAGTACGGTGAGCGGCTGGGCGTTGTGTCCGCGTGCGGACGCAGGCTGTGCGAACGCACGCAGCGCGCCCAGCCACACCGCGTAGGTCTTGCCGGCGCCGGTCGTCGCGTGCAGCAGGCCGGAGCGCCCGGCAGCGATCGCCTTCCACACTTCATTCTGGAAGGCGAACGGCTTCCAGCCACGTTCCGCGAACCACACATCCAATGCCCGCTTGGCGATCGCCGGTGCCTTGCTCATGTGAGCCCCTCGGCCGACGAATACATCGCCCGATCCCCCGTGGGGATGAGCCTTGCTGGGGGCGGCCCGGCGCGGCGGCTCATGCGGGCAACAGTGCCGCCAGCGTGGCCAGCGTGTCGGCCTCCTCGACCGGCTTGTCCTCGCGCCAACGCAGCATGCGCGGAAACCGCACCGCGATGCCGCTTTTGTGCCGGGTGCTGTGCGCAATGCCCTCGAAGCCCAGCTCGAACACCAGCGTGGGCTTGACGCTGCGCACCGGGCCGAAGCTCTCGACCGTGGTCTTGCGGATCACCGCATCGACGCGTGCCATCTCGGTATCGGTCAGGCCGGAATAGGCTTTCGCGAACGGCACGAGCTTGCGTTCGGGTTGGTCCGCGGCAGCGTCCCACAACGCGAAGGTGTAGTCGCTATACAGGCTCGCGCGGCGGCCGTGGCCGCGCTGCGCGTAGATCAGCACGGCGTGGATGCTGAGCGGGTCGATCTTCCACTTCCACCACGTGCCGACATCCTTTGTGCGGCCCACGCCGTACTGTGCGGCGCTCTGCTTGAGCATCATGCCTTCGACTCCCATCGCGCGCGCGGATTGGCGTTGGCAGGCCAGCGCTTGCCAGCTGGCGCCCTCGAGCACAGGACTGGCGATCAGCGACGGATGCACCGCATCGCGCAGCAGCGCATCGAGCAACGCGCGGCGTTCCACCTGCGCCGTCGCACGCAGATCGCGCGCTTGCCATTCGAGCAGGTCATAGGCGAGCAGCACCACCGGCAGGCCGCGCAACAACTTCGCGCTCAGCGTCTTGCGGCCGATGCGCTTTTGCAATTCCGCGAACGGTTGGGCACGATCGTCACGCCAGACGACTATTTCGCCGTCAAGCACCGTGCCATCGGGTAGCGTCGCGCCGAATGCAGCGAGCTCCGGGTAGCGGTCGGTCACGAGCTCCTCGCCGCGGGACCACAACCAGACCTGGCCGGCTCGTTTGACCAGCTGCGCGCGGATGCGGTCCCACTTCCATTCGACGATCCAATCCGACGGTGGGCCGAGCGCGACATCGAACTGATCGAGCGCGATATTGAACGGGTGCGCGAGGAAGAACGGATACGGCTGTCCGCTTGTCTGCTGGTGCTGCTCGCCGGCGCTCTCGGCGGCGATCAGCGTCGTGTAGTCGGACGCCGCGGGCCGGGCACCGATGTGGGTGTAGCCCATCAGCCGCTGCGCGACGCGCTTGGCATCGAGCCCACCGACCGCCGCCAGCGCCTGCGTGACCTGCAGCCGCGACACGCCCACGCGAAAGCCCCCGGTGAGCAGCTTGAAGTAGACGAAGCGCTCCTCGGGGGCCAGCTCGTGCCACTGCACACGCAGCGCGTCGGTGACCTGCTCCGGTGGCTGGTTGCGCAGCGGCAGCAGATGCTGCTCGACCCACTCGGCCAGCGCGCGCGGCTTCGGCTCGGTGGGCGGGGGCAGCAGCAGCGAAATCGTCTCGGCGAGATCACCGACCGCTTGATAGCTCTCATCGAAAAGCCACTCGGGCAGACCGGCGACCTCGCGCGCAAGCGACCGCAGCAGCTTTGTCGGCAACAGCTGCCTTGGCTTGCCACCGGCGAGGAAGTAGACAGCCCACGCCGCATCCGCCGGTGATGCGGCGCGCAGATAGCGTTGCAGCGCCGCCTGCTTGGCCAGGCTGGAGGTGCTCGCGTCGAGCTCGCGGTACAGCGTGGCGAATGCTTTCATGCGCTGACTGCCTGGTCGGCAAGGTCTTCGTCACCGTACTCGGTCTTGAACCCCTGCGCGTCCAGCCCGTGCTCGGTGAGCCAGCGCACCAGCACGGCCACGCTGCCGTGCGTCACCAGCACGCGCTCTGCGCCGGTGCCTTCGATGGCCTGCAGCAGACCGGACCAGTCGGCGTGGTCCGACATCACGAAGCCGCGATCGACGCCGCGCCGCCGCCGCGTGCCACGCAGCTGCATCCAGCCGCTCGCGAACGCATCAGCGTACGTGCCGAAGCGCTTCATCCACGGCGTGCCCTGAGCGGACGGCGGCGCCAGCACCAGCGCGCGTTGCAGCAAGCCTGTATCGACCCGGGGATCGCTCACGCGCAGCGTCGGTGGCAGCGCGACGCCGGCCGCGCGATAGACCTCGTTGAGCGGCTCCACGGCGCCGTGCATAACGATCGGGCCGATGGCCGCGTCCACGCCATGCAAAATGCGTTGCGCCTTGCCGAAGGCGTAGCAGAAGAGCACCGACGCGCGGCCTTGGTCGGCGTTGGCCCGCCACCAATCGTCGATGTCGGCGCACAGGCTCGCCTGCGTCGGCCAGCGGTAGATCGGCAGGCCGAAGGTGGATTCGGTGATGAAGGTGTTGCAGCGCACCGGCTCGAACGCTGGGCAGGTGCCGTCCGGCTCGATCTTGTAGTCGCCCGACGCGACCCACACCTGGCCACCGTGTTCGAGCCGCACCTGCGCCGAGCCCAGCACATGCCCTGCCGGGTGCAGCGAAACGCGCACACCGTGATGGTCGATGACTTCGCCATAGGCCAGCGACTGCAGGTTGATGCCCGCACCCAGCCGGGTCCGCAAGGTGCCGGCACTGTCGGTGTGGGCAAGATAGTGTTGGTGGCCGACACGTGCATGATCCGAATGTGCGTGGGTGATGACCGCGCGATCGACCGGCCGCCACGAGTCAATGAAGAAGTCGCCCGGCGGGCAGTACAGGCCTTCAGGCCGGGAGATGACGAGGTCGTCGGGGCGGAAAACATTCATCGAATCCGATTCCAGCACAAGCCCGACGATGCTGCATGAGGCGTCGCGGAAATCCTGGTGTAGGACTGAGGATTGTTCGGGTTCGGCTGGCTCTGCCGGTGAGCCCCGGCGAAAGCGGCTTTGTCGGCTACGAGAGCCGATCCAGACAAGCGCGACGGCAAGGATCGAGATAGGCACTTTCGGGTTCTGTTGCAGTAGCGCGGCTCTGCTAGGCTGAGTCGATGACCGAAGGCCCCGAAGAAGATGAACGATGCGCTGCGCAAGGTTGTCAAGCGGCTGCACTTCCCGATCGAGGTGATGCTGGTGTGCGTGCGCTGGTACGCGGCCTATCCGCTGAGCTTTCGAAACATCGAAGAGATGATGGCTGAACGCGGCGTGTTCGTCGATCACTCCACTCTGCATCGCTGGTCGATCAAGGTGCTTCCGGTGCTGGCGGCGGTGTTTCGTCGGCGCAAGCGCCCGGTCGGTCGAAGCTGGCGAATG
>JANYBE010000105.1 GCA_025360945.1 Rhizobacter sp.
AACACTCGCTGACCCCAAGACACCGTGGCCGACAAGCGGATGCGGTACCGCCGGATGCTCTGGCTCGAGAACGCAAATACACGGTGACAAAGACCGGCCGATGGGTCGATGAAACAACGATCGACTATCGTCAGGTTCGCGAACTTCCAGCCTTGGTCACTTCCTACCACGTGCAGAGTTCGTCGCGAACAATCAAACCAACGCGATGGTCAAGCACGAGACTCTCGTTCGCTCGACACGCCAGATGTGTTCAATTCGCCAGCTCGACTTGGATATACCCCGAAGTCTTCGTCACATTGCGCGTGCCTTGAGCATCGTCAACAACTCGGCAAACATCGCAGCCGATTCGTCCGGTTTCTCCCGCGTCGGCAAGTGCCCGCATTACAGCACTTCGAACAGCGCGTTCGGCAGTGCCGACGCCAGCGCTTGTCCCACGGCACCAGGGCCATCATCGTCAAGGCGCCGAGCCTGGACGCGGCCTCCCGCCGCACGCTGAGCGCGCGCGCCTGCGCAGTGCCAGCAGGCGGCCTCTGGGACCGCGTCCTCGTGCACGACGAGCCTTGCCAGCGTGTCGAATACGGCAACGGGCGCGTTCTCCAGACCACCTGCCAGGTCCGGCCCGTCGGCCGGCGGCGCGGCCGGATTACAGCAGCCCATGAGCCAGAGGGCCGTCACGCGCTCCGGCGCGGCCAACGCCACCTCCATGGCCAGGTTGCCTCCGTACGACGTGCCGACCAGCGCGAAGCGCGCGGGCGCGCGCTTCAGGATGTCGGCGACGCTTTCTTCCAGCCGCGGCTGGGGCGACAGCAGCACGTGCGGCATCGCGCAGATCGGTCAGAGTGACCGAGCCAGCGCCGACTGGGCCAAGCCGTATCGCGCGATGTCGGTGCGGGTCATTCAGCGACAACTCACCGAACGCGAGCGCAGCGAAGTGGTTTCGCCAGCAGAGCGCCAATCGCAGCAACGGCCAACACATCAAGCGCAGGTACAGGAGCGCCCGGTCCCGGTGGCTGTTCGGTCTTGTCGAACAAAGCGATGGCGACGGCAGGGGCAAGTTCGGTCGCAATTGCGACACTAGTTGCGGACCGTTTGGTACGCTTGCGCGCCGGCGTTCGCTTGGAATCCGGCTTCGCAGTCCGCTTAGGCGTCGGCGAAGCTGCCACTCGAGAGGTCTTGGTCATGGTTTGAGCGCTCGAGATGAGGTCGAAGCGGGTCTCGTGACGCCAAGCCGAAAATGCGGTGGGACGATCCGAGACAGAGCACTTGGGTTGGTGCCCTTTTCGAGATCGGGTGCTCCGGTGCCGACCTAAAGCCGGGACGTCCAGGTCCGAACCGGCATGGTCGGCTGGTTCAGCTGGCCAGTTTTGCCGCCTTTGCATCGCCCCAAGACAGCGGGTCAATCTCTCCTAGGCCCTGGAATACCGGACGGCTGAAAAGATAACCTTGCATCAAGCGGATTCCGGCATCCAGCAAGAAGTCTCTTTCGGCAGCGGACTCGATGCCCTCGGCGATTATCTTGACGCCCATGTCGCTGCAGATGCGCACCAGCCCGAGAATGATCGCCTGCCTGGCCTTGCTCTGGTCCACGTTTCGCACGAGTTCCATGTCGATCTTGATCAGGTCAGGCTGGAAGTTGGCAAGAAGGGTAAGTCCTGCGTAGCCCGCGCCGAAGTCGTCTATGGCCGTCAGAAGACCGCGCCGCTTGTACTCCCGCAAGATTTCTGCAAGCCAGGGGCCGTCCTCGACCCGCTCGCCCTCCGTCACTTCGAAGATGATTCGGTCGAGCGGGAAGCCATGGACGCGTGCCGCTTCGAGCGTCGTGCGAATGCAGACCTCCGGTTTGTAGATGGCGTTGGGCAGGAAGTTGATGGATATCCGTTCCTCGATTCCCAGCTGAGCCGCACCCTTGATGGCCTTGACGCGGCATGCCTGGTCGAAGCGATATCGGTTCTTCTCGGTGACCTGCGCCAACACGCTCATCGCGCCCTCGCCGTTCGGGCCCCTCACCAACGCTTCGTGACCATAGATCGAGTGGGCGGCCAAGTCGACGATGGGCTGGTACGCATAGTCGAATTTGAATCCGACACGCTCTGCAGCACCGCAGTCGCCGCATTGCCGGTCGGTCTCGTCAAGCGACGCAAATTCGGACGCGGCCAGTTTCAGTTTGATCATCTCTGTTCCTCATGGTGCGTCGGCCTGGGGCCGTCGTTCTGCCCGGTCGGCTCACTCGGCGATTCATGCTTCTTCTGGACGGCAGCGGCGCCCAGCGACGTCGGTCGGTCGGCCCTCAGCGCGGCGACGAATCGCTGCAGCATGACCCCAATTCGATGACTGGAGCTCTCATCCTGCCGCTCAGCCATCAGCACGTTGTGCGCTTCGGTCCAGCCCGATCGGCCCTCGATGTGTCCCAAGGACCATGCCCCGAACATTCGCAGGGACACGAGCGAAATACTGAGCAGCGTGGAGTCTTGATGCCGCGGGTCCGCGCCGATTCGCGCATACAACTCCAAGACGGATCGCTCCGGACCCTCCAGGACCTGCATGTAGTGTCCTCCGCCCGAGCACAGCACGCCGGTGATGCCTGCCAACTTGTTGCGAACGGTCGAGCTTTCGAGGATCGACTGAAGCACGTGTTTGTCCGCGGCGGCGGTCGCAGCGCTGACGTACACGAGACGCAAAAGACTCTCGGACATTTCTGGTTCGGCACTCGGTATGTCGGTTGACGGAATCTGTCAGGGCCCTTCAACACAGGTGCCGGCGACGATGATGTGCCGGTCTGGGATGACTTGATACAGCGAAAAGCGCCCTGGAAGCTGGTCTATCCAAAGTTTTCCGCCGGAGCATTCCGTACGCTCGCCGGGAGGGACCGTCAAACCCTGCTTCGATTCCCAGTCATCCGATCTGCCGGCAGCACAGCGAGAAAAGAAGCGCTTCACCTGGGCAGGAGGTACCCCAGTCTAGCGCGGAGTGGGGACGACTCTCGTTGTAGTAGGTCCTCCAGGCCGCGATCTCGTCGCGCACATCGTCCATTGACAAGAACCAGTGCGCGTTGAGGCACTCCTGGCGCAGCCGGCCGTTGAAGCTCTCGACCCGTGCGTTGTCGGTTGGCTTGGCTGCCTTGTTTCTTCTGGGTCGCTTCAGGCGCAGCGACAGGCCCTCCTGTCGGTACAGCCGGTACACCCGCTTGACGTTGTCCCGGTGGCCTTCGCGGCCCAGCATCACGTGCACCCGGCGGTAGCCATAGCGCACCCGCGTGTCGGTGATCTCCTTGATGCGCATCTTCAACGCCGTCTCGTCGCGACGGCATGACTCGTAGCGATAGGTCGAACACGACATTCCCACGATGCGCAGTGCGTTGCGCGTGGACGGCTTGTCATATCTTGGTTCCTTTCTGATAGCTGGACCGCTTTCGCCGGCTTCGTGACAGCGGATTGGTGCGGTCCTGCGCGGCGCGGTCAATGCAGCCGCGGCCCGTCGGTCTCAGGCCCGAGCTCCGCCCACAGGGCCGACTCCCTCAGCTCCCCCTGCCCCGCCGCAATCGCTGCCGCCACCGCCTTCTCGGTCGTGCGCAGCATCAGCCGCGGACTCAGGTGCGCGAGCACGTACAGCCCCTTGCGGTCGAAGCCCCGCGTGTCTTGCAGGTTCATCCGCTGGAGCACCTGGTTCACCACAGCACGTGCAATCTCGACCCCTTCGGACGCCCCTGGCGGCTCGATGCTGAAGTTTTCCAGGCGACTCAGGATCGGCGACCCCAGGCCTCTCAACGAATTGGCCGTGGCGACTTGGAGCACGTCAAGGCAGCTGCGGAGCAGTTGCCGACCATCGATCGATGGGCAGCGCTCGCGCGCTACATCTGCCAGCGAATTGCGCCGTCGCTCGGTCCGATTCCACCCTTGCCAGCGCTCAAACCGACGGGTTGACTGCCGTTTCTAGGTTGATTTATCCTAGATTCCTCAGTTACGCGGTGCCCAGTGCGAGCAATCCGGGGCTTGGCCTTGGAGCGCGGAGCAATATTTGCTCGACGATGTAGCGCACGAGGGCGAACCATTTCTGCGATTTGGTCAACTGCGGCGCAGTGGCCTGA
>JANYBE010000124.1 GCA_025360945.1 Rhizobacter sp.
GGCATCCTTCACCACGGCAGAGATCGTGACCGGATCGCCGCCGCTGCCGAGTTGCGCGGCACTCGCGCTCACGGTAACCAAGGTGGGCACCGTCGTGCCGGCGCCGGGGTTGAACAGAGGCGTTCCCGCGCCAGGGCCAAACGGGGATGTTCCCGCATCGCTACCGCCGCCACCGCAGCCAGCCACGAGCGACATCAGCAGCAGTGTCGCCATCCGTTTCAGCATGTTCATGTCAAGGCTCGATGAGGTTTAGAGCGGGTCTGGTCAGCGAGCCGCATTGCGCTCCGAGATGACCTTCGGCGTGAGAAAGATCAGCATCTCCGTCTTGCTGCTGGACTTGGTGCGCGTCTTGAACAGGTTGCCGAGGTAGGGCACATCACCCAGCCATGGCACTTTGGAGACATCCTCGCGCTCGCTCAGCTCGAAGATCCCACCGATCACCACGGTGCCGCCGTTTTCCACCAGCACCTGCGTCTGAACCGACTTGGTGTCGATCGAGGGAGTGCCGTTGAACACAGCCCCAACGCTGTCCTTGTTGACTTCGACATCCATGATCACGTTGCCTTCCGGTGTGATCTGCGGCGTGACTTCCAGCTTGAGCACGGCGTCGACGAACGAGATGTTCGTATTGCCGGCCGTTGACGACTGCAGGTACGGGATCTTCGTGCCTTGCTTGATCGAAGCCTTGACATGATCGGCGGTGATGATGCGCGGGCTCGAGACCACCTTGCCCTTGCCGTCGGCTTCGAGCGCCGACAGCTCCAGATTCAGGAACCGGTTGGCGCCGGCGCTGAACAGCGACAGCGCGATCGACGCGGGATTGAAGCCGCCCTGCGAGGTCGCCGGCAAATTGACGAAATTGGAATCGCTGAGATTGGCGGTACCGTTGCTCTGCAATGTCTGCGCGCCGACGGCATTGAGGTTGCCGCCGATCGCCACCCGGTTGCTGCCCCCCAGGCCGAAGCCCGGCGTGCCACCCTGCTGCGCGCGAAGATCCGTCGCACCGAGCTTTATGCCGAGCGATTGACCAAAGGTGTCGTCGGCGATGACGACGCGTGCCTCGATCAGCACCTGGCGCACTGGAATATCGATCTTGGCGATCAGATCCTGGATTTCCTGCAGTTTGGACGGCACATCGGTGACGAACAACTGGTTGGTGCGTGCCTCGAAGATCACGCTGCCGCGCGAACTGATGATGCGCGAACTGTTCGAGCCACCACCACCGCCGCCACCGCTCGACTGACCCGAAGCCTGCCCCGTCAACCCTCCGGCTACGTCCGCCGCTTTGGCATAGTTGAGCTGGAACGACTGCGTGCGCACCGGTTCGAGCGCGGAGATTTGCGCCTTCGCCTCGAGCTCGACCTTCTCCTTCGCGTTGAGCTCATCCTTCGGTGCGATCAAGATCACGTTGCCGGATTTGCGCAAGCCCAGGCCCTTGGCCTGAAGGATGATGTCCAGGGCCTGGTCCCACGGTACGTCCTTGAGCCGCAGCGTGACGTTGCCGGTCACGGTATCGCTGGTCACGACGTTGAAGTTCGTGAAGTCCGCAATCACCTGCAGCAGCGCGCGAACCTCGATATTCTGGAAGTTCAGCGAGAGCTTCTCGCCCGCATAGCCTGGGCCCTGCGTCAGCTTGTTCGGATCGATCTTCTGCGGGCGCACCTCGAGCACGAACTGATTGTCGCTCTGGTACGCGCTGTGCTCCCAGTTGCCGCGAGGCTCTACCACCATGCGCACGCGATCGCCATTCTGGGAAGTCGTCACGCTCTGGATCGGCGTGCCGAAGTCGGTCACGTCGAGCCTGCGGCGCAGGCTGTCGGGCAGGGTGGAACGTAGGAACTCGACCACCAGGCTCTGACCCTGTTGGCGAATGTCCACGCCAACCTGGTTGCTCGGCAGATCGACGATGACACGACCGGCGCCATCGTTGCCACGTCGGAAATCGATCGCCTGCAGGGCTTGCGCACTGCGGTTCAGGCTGGGGGCGAAGTGCAGCGTCTCGGCCGCCGACGCCGACTTGGCCGGAGTCGCCGCCGCGGTGCTGGCCGTCGTAACCGAGGCTTCGGGCGCGGGGCCGCTGTCGAGCATCACCAGCAGCACGTTGCCCTGAATCTCCGCACGATAGTTAGCGGCCTTCTTCAGGTTGAGGACGAGGCGCGTGCGTTCTCCGCTTTGGGCAACGCTGACCGATCGCAAGTTGCCTTGGTTGATCTCAACGCTGTTCTTGCCGAGGGCGTTAACGACGCCGGGCAGGTCGATGGCGATACGCGGGGGCGTCTGCACCGAGAAGCCCACGGGCACGGCCGTCAACGGCTCCGACATTTCAACCCTGATCACGTCGGAGCCGGCCTGTTGGCTGCTGTTGATCGACTGGATCGCGTTTTGCGCGAGGACCGGTACGCATGCGCCGAGCGACAACGCGAGCGCCAAGGCACGTGAGCGCCACTTAGCTGTCATCTGATTCTCCTGATTGCTCTTCATCGCGCCTTCTCCTGAAGCTGGAGGGCGCTGGTGCGCTCGATCCATTCCCCGGCTGCATCCTGAACGATTTCCCTGAGCGACACGTCGGTCTCAGAGATCTTGGTGATCTTCCCGTAGTTCTGACCGAGGTAGTCGCCCTGCCTGACCTGATAGAGCAAGTTGTCAACCCGCAGCAGCGCGTACGGCAACCCTGCTTTGGTCAGGCTGCCCACCATCGACATGCTGTCCAGCGGATAAGCCTCGAGCGGCTGCTTGCGCCGGTTCAGCTCGGCTGCGAGCAGCGAATTGGGCTGCCGCGCCTCCTGCTTGAGCGCCACGGTGAGTTTCTGGTTGCTGAACGGCTCGACCCCGCCCAGCGCCACATAGGCCTGCGGATTGAATTTCTTCGGGGCCGACAGCGGTTGCACGTTGGGCTTGACCTCGCGGCGCTGCTGCTCCGTCCATTGAGTCAATTCCTGCTGGTCGTCGCTGCAGCCAACGAGCGTGAACGCCGCCACCGCGGTCACAGTCAACAGCAACTGATGGGGTCGCTTGGCCATCATTTCTTTGCCCCCGCGGCTTTGGTCTTGGCCGCTGCTCTCTTCATCTCTTCGACCTCGCTGACGTCGAGATAGCGGTAGGTGCGCGCGGTGGCGTCCATCACCAACGCACCTGAACTGTCCTTCGTCGCACTGGCGATGCTGAGGTTGTGCAACGTGACGATGCGTGACAGGTTGGCAATGTCTGCGGCAAACGCACCCATGTCGTGATAACGGCCGGAGACCTTGATCGAAATCGGCAACTCGGCGTAGTAGTCCTTCACGACAACCTGGCCGGGCTTGAACAACTCGAATTGCAAGCCGCGCCCCAGTCCCGCCTGATTGATGTCGGACAACAGCGCGTCCATTTCGGCTTTGCCAGGCAGCTGCTTTTCGAGCTGAGTCACGTACTCCTCGACCTGCAGTTTCTGCTTGCGCAACTCCGCCAGGTTGACGGCCTGCCCCAGCTTGTTGCGGTAATCGGCTTTGAGGGTCGGTTCCTTGCCACGTTCGGCATCAAGCTCATCGTGCGCACTCGACAGAAGCAAGAACCAGCCGAGCACCACCATGACGGCGGCCACAAGGGACCAGCTGAGGATCTTGGGCAGCATGGGCCATTGGCCCGGCTCACTGGGATTGAGACTTCGAAACTGCGACGCCGCACCTTCGAAGACCGAATTCAGATCGACGTTGATCGCCTTTGATTTGGTCGCCATGTCAGGCTTTCTTCGGGACTGGGGCAGCCGCGCCGCTGGCCGGTGCGCTAGCGGGCGCAGCGCCCGTGGCAGCAGCTGGGGCCTTGTCTTGAGGGCGTTTCACGGTCACGCGCACCGAGAAGTCGAACAAGCGCTTTTGCTCCTTGTTGGCGGCAGTGATGGTTGAGGCCTTGCTCTCGACCAGCTCCGGACTGACAAGCCATTCGGAGGCATACGCCGTGTTTCGCAGAAACTCGGAAACGCGCTCCTGGGTCTGGGCGACGCCGTTGATGGTGAGAACCTGTCCGTCCTGTTTGACCGTCGTGAAGTACATGCCTTCTGGAGTTTGCTTGACGAGCTCGTTGAGCAGATGGACGGGCAGATTCCGATCGATTTGCAAATCCTCGACCGCCTTCTGACGCGCCGTCAACGAAGCGATCTCGGCCTTCAGGCTGGCAATGTCAGCGATCTCTTTTTCCAGCTTGGCGATCTCGACGGACAGATACTTGTTGCGCTCCTGCTGAGCGGTTTTGAGCTGATCGACGATCCCGTACCAGCCGCCGACAATGGCCAAGCCGGCGACCGCCGCCAGGGCGAGGCCGGCAAAAAAGGCTATCTTCTTGCGCTTGCGCTTTTCTTCTCTGTGCGGGAGGAGATTGATCAAGATCACTGCAGGAACCTCCGCATCGCCAGCCCGCACGCCGTCAGGTACGACGGCGCCTCGCGGCGCAGCTTGCTTTCACGCACGGCCGAGCCGAGCTTCATGTTCTCGAACGGATTGACCACGATCGATGCGAAACCGGTCAGCTCGGTCACGCGGTCCTTGAGGCTCGGCAGGGTTGCCGTGCCGCCCGCCAGCATCACGTAATGGACCTTGTGATGCGGCGTGCTGGTGAAGAAGTACTGAAGCGCACGGCCGATCTCTTGCGAAAGACTGTCGACGAACGGTGCGAGCAGCGTGGTCTCGTAATCGTCGGGCAGGTCGGCGGCCAGCTTCTTGTGCTCCGCCTCTTCGTACGAGAAGCCGTATTGGCGCGAGATCAGCTGCGTGAGCTGCGAGCCCCCGAAGGCCTGATCCCGGTCGTAGAGCAACTCGTCGTCGCGCAACACCTTGAGGCGCGTCGTGTCGGCACCGATCTCGAACAACGCGACCAGCGCATCCTTGCCCTCGTTAGGCAGCGTCGCCACGAGGCGGCTCATCGCCAGGCGTGACGCATGCGACTCGATGTCGAGCACCGCAGGCTTGAGCCCGGCAGCCTCGGCCAGACCCTGGCGATCCTGCACCTGCTCCTTGCGAGACGCGGCAATCAGCACCTCCACGTCACCGACGGAGGTCGGACTGGGCCCGATCACGCAGAAATCGAGACTCACCTCATCGAGCGAGAACGGAATGTACTGGTTCGCCTCGGCTTCGACCTGAAGCTCAAGCTCTTCCTCGCGCAAGCCGGCCGGCAGCATGATCTTTTTGGTGATGACGGCCGATTGCGGTATCGCCATCACCACCTGACGCGTGCGCGTGCCACTTCTGGCAACGACACGCTTGACCGCCTCGGCGACCTCGTCAAATCTCTCGATGTGATCATCGGTGATCCAGCCCTTTTCCAAGGGTTCGACCTCGAAACGCTCGACCACGTACTCGCCGGTCGCCGTCTGTCCCAGCTCGACGAGCTTGACGCTGGACGAGCTGATGTCCAACCCGATCATGGGCGCATGCTTGCGGCCCAACAAGGTGTCTAGGAAGCTCACGACGCCTTTCCCCCAGCTCTGAAGAAACTGTGCTGGATTGTTAATAAGTTACTTCAATGCTAGCAGTAAAGCCATTGAGCCACAAAGCAATTTCCCGATTTGCACTTCGCGACTCGTTGCAAAACTCACACGCCGCTGACCCATCTTCGACGCTCTAGTGACAACCCTGAGGCACCGTTACAAACAGATGCGCGGCGCACCGGTCAAGACCCGCGCGCGGGTCTTTCGCCCTGCAGGCGCTTTCTATAATGCACAGGACCAACGTTGGAGTCTCATGAGCGAATCCGAGCGCGCGGCCAAACGGCCCGCCGATGCAGGCAAGGGCCAGAGTTCGGCAACGACTTTGCCCCCCTGGACCCGCTGGCTCAGCCGCAGTGCACTCTGGCTCATAGGCCTTGCCGGCGCTGGCGTGCTGAGCGTCGTCATCCTCGTGGGCATTGCGCTCGCGGTGGCCTACCCGAACCTGCCCGAGATCAACGGGCTGATGGATTACCGGCCCAAGCTGCCGATGCGCATCTTCTCGGCCGATGGCGTATTGCTCGGCGAGTATGGCGAGGAGCGCCGCAACTTCACGCCGCTGGCGCAGATCCCCAAGGTCATGCAGGAGGCGGTGCTCGCCTCCGAAGACTCACGCTTCTATGAACACAGCGGCGTCGACATCAAGGGCGTTCTGCGCGCCGGACTGGCGCAGTTCAACCGCTCGCGCAGCCAGGGTGCCTCGACCATCACGATGCAGGTGGCGCGCAACTTCTATCTGTCCACGGAGAAGACCTATACACGCAAGATCTATGAGATGCTGCTCGCCTTCAAGATGGAGAGCGTGCTCAGTAAGGACCAGATCCTCGAGGTCTACATGAACCAGATCTTCCTGGGTCAGCGCGCCTACGGCTTCGCGTCAGCCGCCGAGATCTACTTCGGCAAGCCGCTAAAGGACGTCTCGATCGCCGAGGCGGCGATGCTCGCCGGCCTGCCGCAGGCGCCCTCGGCCTACAACCCGATCAACAACCCCGAGCGCGCCAAGTCCGGCCAGTTGCGCATTCTCGAACGCATGGTCGACAACGGCTACATCACGACTGAGCAGCGCGATGCCGCCCGCACGGAGACGCTGAAATACCGCGCGCCGTCCGACATGCCGGTGCATGCCGAATATGTCGCCGAGGCGGCGCGCCAGCTGATTTTCACGCAGTACGGCGACGACGCCTATACGCGCGGGCTCAACGTCTACCTCACGCTCAAGTCGGCGGACCAGATGGTCGCGTACCGCGCCTTGCGCAGGGGCATCATGGATTACGAGCGCCGACAGGTGTATCGCGGCCCCGAGGACTACGTTGACCTGCCGGCCAACCCCACGGAGGTGGACGCACGCATCGCCGAAGCGCTGCAGGACCACCCGGACAACGACGAGCTCAAGGCCGCCATCGCCACCGAGGCCGGGCCGAAGAAGGTAGTTGCCATATTGCAGAGCGGCGAGGCCATCACCATCACCGGCGACGGACTCAAGCCGGTCGCTTCTGGTCTGACGGCCAAGGGCAACCCAAAGACGCAGATCCGACCGGGCGCGGTGATCCGCCTCACCCGCGGCGTCGGCAAGGACGGCAGGCCAGGCGACTGGAGCATCACGCAGCTGCCCGAAGTCGAAGGCGCGTTCATTGCCGTCGACCCACGCACCGGCGCCGTGCGCGCCATGGTGGGCGGCTTCGATTACTCCAAAAGCAAGTTCAACCACGTGACGCAGGCCTGGCGCCAGCCGGGCTCGAGCTTCAAGCCCTTTATCTATTCGGCAGCTCTCGAGAAGGGCTTCACGCCTGCGACCGTAATCAACGACGCGCCGCTGTTCTTCGACGCCGCCTCGACCGGTAGCCAGCCCTGGGAGCCGAAGAACTACGACGGCAAGTTCGAAGGCCCGATGACGCTGCGACGCGGGCTGGAGAAATCGAAGAACATGATCTCGATCCGGATCATCCAATCGATCGGTGCACCCTACGCGCAGAACTGGATCACGCGTTTCGGCTTCGATGCCGACAAGCACCCGGCCTACCTGCCGATGGCGCTGGGGACCGGCTCGGTCACGCCGCTTCAAATGGCCTCGGCCTACAGCGTGTTCGCCAACGGTGGCTACCGCGTCAACCCGATGCTCATCAGCAAGATCACCGACTCGAAGGGCAAGTTGCTGAACGAGTCTACGTCGCAGCCGTTGAACGAGTCGATGCGAACACTCGATGCACGCAACGCCTACGTAATGGACAGCCTGCTTCAGTCGGTCGCGCTGCGCGGCACCGCTGCCGCGGCGCGGCGCGTGCTGAACCGCCCCGACATCTACGGCAAGACCGGCACAACCAACGACTCGATCGACACCTGGTTCGCTGGCTTCCAGCCCAGCCTGGTCGCGATCGTCTGGATCGGCTACGACACACCGCGCAAGCTCGGCGACAACGAAACCGGCGGCGGCCTCTCGCTGCCGATCTGGATCGAATACATGAAGTACGCGCTCAACGGCATACCGGTCGAGCAGTACCCGGTGCCCGAGGGCGTCGTCAATGTCGGGGACGAGTGGTTCTACGAGGAGTACACGCGCGGGGCCGGTGTGAGCAGCCTGGGTCTGGAAGACAAGCTGCCTCAGCCCCCGGACGAAGAGGAGCGCAAAAGCATCCTCGACCTGTTCAAGCGCTAGCCAGCCGCCGCGAAGCGCAATGGCTGCGCCGCCTGTTCGCTCGCGCACGCCGACAGCGCGTCAAAGAGCTCGCGGCCATCGCGCGTATCGCGCCACATATCGTCCACGAACTTGTAGTGAAACCCCCCCGAGCGCGCCGCAAGCCAGATCTCGTGCAGCGGTGGCTGCGTGTTCATGATGATCTTGCTGCCGTTGGGAAAGCTCATCTCCAGCAGCCCCCCCGTTCGCTGCGTGTCGATGTCGACCACGTCGTTCTGCAACCAACCATCGACACAGGCCTCGATGCTGGCGAGCACGGCGCTCGCCTTGGCGTGATATTCGAGGTCGGTCATGGTCGATAGAATCCTGTCATGTTGCAGCGCAGGATGAGTGTAGCGGCGAGCCTCAAGGCTGCGCTGACAGTGGGTGCATGGCTGATCGTCACCACGCAAGTCGCGGGCTGCGGCCAGAAGGGGCCGCTGATGTTGCCCAAACCCGTGCCCCCCGCATCCTCACCCGCCTCCGCACCATGACCCTGCCCGGCTCGCCGCACATCGCCTACCGCGGTGATGAACTGTTCATCGAAGACTGTCGCCTGAGCGATCTGGCGCGCCGCTTCGGCACGCCGCTGTACGTGTACTCGCGCGCCTCGATGCTCGCTGCGCTCGCCGCCTACCAGCGTGCGCTGGTTGGGCGCGATCACCTCGTCTGTTATGCCATGAAGGCCAACTCCAGCCTGGCCGTGATCCAGACCTTTGCACACGCCGGCTGCGGCTTCGACATTGTCTCCGGCGGCGAACTCGAACGCGTGCTCGCAGCGGGTGTCCCAGCCTCGAAGATTGTTTTCTCCGGCGTCGGCAAGACGCGCGCCGAGATGCATCGCGCGCTCGATGTGGGCGTACTGTGCTTCAACGTCGAGAGCGAAGCTGAGCTCGGCGTGCTGTCGCAGGTCGCCGCCGGCAGCGGCAATACCGCGCGTGTGAGTCTGCGCATCAACCCTGATGTCGACCCCGGCACGCACCCCTACATCTCGACCGGCCTGAAGGGCAACAAGTTCGGCATCGCGCATGAGCAGGCGTTGGCCTGCTACCTGCAAGCCGCGGCGCTGCCCGGGCTCGAAGTGATCGGCATCGATTGCCACATCGGCTCGCAGATCACCGACACCGGCCCTTACCTCGACGCGCTTGACCGCCTGCTCGATCTGGTCGAGTCCATCGAGGCCCGCGGCATCACGGTACATCACCTCGACCTCGGCGGCGGCCTGGGCATCACCTACACCGACGAGACGCCGCCGTCGGCCGAGGTTCTGGTCAGGAGCCTGCTCGAGCGCATCGACGCGCGCGGCCACGGTCACCGCAAGATCATGTTCGAGCCGGGCCGCTCGCTGGTCGGCAACGCCGGCGTGCTCGTCAGCGAGGTGCTGTACGTGAAGCCGGGCGAACAGAAGAACTTCTGCATCGTCGACGCAGCAATGAATGACCTGATGCGCCCGGCGATGTACCAAGCGTGGATGGGCATCGTTGCATGCCGGCTGCGCGATGGTCCCGAAGCCGTCTACGACGTGGTCGGCCCGATCTGCGAGTCGGGCGACTGGCTGGGCCGTGACCGCACGCTTGCCGTGCAGGCTGGTGACTTTGTCGCTGTGCTCTCGGCTGGTGCCTACAGCATGACGATGGCGAGCAACTACAACACGCGCGGCCGCGCCGCCGAACTCATGGTCTCGGGCGATCAGGCCTGGCTGATTCGCGACCGCGAGCAGGTCAGCGAATTGTTCCGCGGCGAGCACCTGCTGCCCGCCAGCGTCCTCTAGATCCCCCTAGATCCGACCCTCTTCGACCGCGTGGCACGCAATCAGCGCGCCACCAAAGGTCTGCAACGCCGGCCGCTCCTGATTGCAGCGCTCGTTCGCGTGCGGGCAGCGCGGGTGAAAGCTGCAGCCGCTGGGCGGGTCCAGCGGGTTCGGCACCTCGCCCTGCACCGGTGTGCGCGCGCGGCCGCTCATATGGATGTCGGGTATCGCATCGAGCAGCATGCGCGTGTACGGATGTCGCGGACTCGCGAACAGGTCGGCCTTGTCGGCCAGTTCGACCAATCGGCCCAGGTACATCACACCCACCTGATCGCTCACATGCCGCACGACCGCGAGGTTGTGCGAGATGAAGAGATACGTCAGGCCCTGCTTGCGCTGCAGGTCCTTCATGATGTTGAGCACCTGCGCCTGCACCGAGACATCGAGCGCCGAGGTTGGCTCGTCGCAAACCAGAAATTCAGGCCGCGTCGCCAACGCGCGTGCGATCGAGATGCGTTGGCGCTGTCCACCCGAGAACTGGTGCGGGAACTTCTCGACATCCGCCGCCGCGAGACCGACCGACTGCAGCAGCTGCGCGACCCGCGCCTTCATCTCGCGCTTGTCGCCCCGGGTCGCGCTCTTGCCGCT
>JANYBE010000127.1 GCA_025360945.1 Rhizobacter sp.
CTTCATCTTCCTCTTCATCTGCATCGACACCAACCACGCACCCCGAAGAGACCCTCCTCTTCAAACCCATGTCGGTCTCCTGTCAAGTTGAACGGCGACGGTCGCCGCGGCGCGCAGCGCCAAGCGGCGGCACAGCGCACGCTAACCCACGCGAGGGCGCGCGGCAATACAAACGAGCAATGCACCGCATTGAGCGCGGCTATTTACTCGTCGCCAATGATGGCGTTCTCATCTTGCACCCGAAGCCAGGTCGAGCAAATCGAGCGCAAGCGCATGCAGGCGCGCGTCGGGGTCGACCAGCGCGTGCAAGATGTTCATGTGATGAGCGCCGTCGACCGTCTCGCACACCGGCACCGCGTCCGCGCCCCAGGCCGCGCGGATGAGCAGGTTCTGGCGCAGGAACTCCTCGCTCTCGTTGGCACCGACGGTCGCGTACAGCCGGCCCGCCGGACGCGCGAAGCGAGCCGGGCTGAGCCGAGCGACCGCCGCCGGCGTGAGCCGCAAGTCGGTCTGCAGGTACGGCGTTTGGCGCAAGGGCTCGAGGTCGAATACGCCCGAGATCGACAGGGCCGAGCTCACCAGTTGCGCCGGCAGGTCGGGCGCGACCTCGTTCCAGCGGCAACTCAGCATCATCGCGGCCAGATGCCCGCCCGCCGAATGGCCGGCGACGGCGATGCGATTCGGGTCGCCGCCGTAGCGCGCCGCATTGCGATGCACCCAGACCAGCGCGCGCACTATCTGCAGCGTGATCGTTGCTATCGTGACCGCGGGGCATAGCGCGTAGTTGGGCACGACCACCATTGCGCCGGCCTGCGTGAACGCGGGAGCGATGAACGAGTGGTCGCGCTTGTCGAGCGAGCGCCACCAGCCACCGTGGATGAACACCAGCACCGGCGCGTTCGCACGCGGGCTCGTGAACACGTCCAGCGTCTCACCCGGGTCAGGGCCGTAGCGCAGATCCACATGGCACAGCGACCGCTCGCGCGCGAGCGCCGAGGCCATGGCCCAGCGTTCGAAGATCTGCCCGTGCTCCGGGATGCGCGCGCGGTTGTTGTACTGGGCGTTCAGCCAGTCGGATGTGGGACGGATCATGCGGGCTCCGGCGCGAGGGGTCGACAAGCCCGTCTTGTAACCGGTTCTGGTGACCCGGCGATTTGATAGACTACCCAGCGTGTGGGGGGGTAGCTCAGCTGGGAGAGCGTCGCGTTCGCAATGCGAAGGTCGGGAGTTCGATCCTCCTCCTCTCCACCAACAGACATAAGAGCCCGCCACTGAGCGGGTGCTCTAACTATTTCGGGCTCAAAACGCTTCGGGGAGATACCGCGGAGATGATCGACGAAGAGTGCCCCCACCTCGACCGTCGAGGCGAATTGTCGTCTCAGTCCGAACGATGCCCAGGTGGGTCCCTGTCATTGGCGGTGATGGGGTACATCCTGCTCGAAGTCGCTTCCACTGCTGCGGCCTGACCTCCAATCTAGCAAGACCATAGCCACAATGCGGGCATGTCGATCGCGCGCCCGCTTTCATAGGACTTGTCGGCAGTTCCGTGTCTCACGTTGGCACTGACACGGTGAAATGCAATGAACGATCTGCAGCGCTACTTCAACGAGCACACAGGAAGACTGGTTCAAAAATGGGAGCACTATTTCGGGATCTATGACGAGCACTTCTCCCGCTATCGAGGGACCGACGTATGCGTCGTCGAGTTCGGAGTGAATCATGGCGGCTCCCTCCAACTGTGGCGCAAGTATTTCGGAGGCTCGGCCAAGATTTACGGCGTGGACATCAACCCTGATTGCAAGAAGTTCGAAGAGCAAGGTGTCGAGATCCACATAGGTGATCAAGGCGATCGGCACTTCCTGCGGTCATTGGCGGCGAAGATTCCCCGAATCGACATCCTCATCGACGACGGCGGGCACGCGATGCATCAGCAGATCGCGACCTTTGAGGAATTGTTCCCGTGCATAACGGAGAATGGGATCTATCTGTGCGAGGACACGCACACTTCATATTGGCGCAAGTTTGGCGGGGGCTACAAGCGTCGCGGCTCCTTCATCGAATACTCCAAAGATTGGATCGATGCGCTCAACGCTTGGCACAACGAGCGGCCTGACAAGATGTCGGTCAGCGATTTCACCCGTTCCGCGCGCTCCGTTACGTACTATGACAGCATCGTTGTGATTCAAAAGCGGGCGACTTCAAGGTCGGTTGTCCTCGCCAGCGGGGTCGCCGCAGTACAGGACTATCACGCGCCGATCGGCTTTTGGAAATCAGCTCGAAATCGAATCAAGCGAGAGTACAGGCGTGCCGTCAATCGGTAATGCAGAAGCGGCCGCGCAAACAGCACGATCAGTGGGTTTCAAAGAACTGAGGCCACGACCGCAGCCGGTGACGGGGCACTAGAAAACCTCCAATGTTCGCAGCAAGGCACGGGCGAGGCGAGCTTTGCATCTGCGCCTCAATGTTTCGCATTGCATGCTTCTTGAATGCACTGGATTGACTCGGCGATGCCGATTTGGACCAGCGCCGCATACCGAATCTTCGCGCGATGTTCCATGCGAGGTTGAACTGAACCGCCCCGGTACTCGTCGAGTCACGTCGGGTTGAGTTAGATCAACATGGGCTGCTCGGTCGGTCGACGATTGCAACCGGCCTCGGCCGGCGGCATGTGGCTGGTGGGCTCCGGCAGACGGTGCTCGTTTCAATGACGAGCGAGAGCAACCCCCCCGCGCCAGAATGGTTGTCGTTCCTTTAGATCTTGTATCTGAGGTTCAGGGTCTCAGATAGTGGTGGGAGGCGGTGGAGCTTGTGGTCGAAGGTCGGCGCGGTGGTCAACGCAACGCGTTGTCCACGGCAAGCCGGC
>JANYBE010000128.1 GCA_025360945.1 Rhizobacter sp.
CGCCCGAGTAGCGCTTCGGTCGCGGCCTTGAACTCGTCGCCGGTCAGCGTGTGGCCCTTGAAGTTCAGGCGATGGTGGCCGCGCAACGCGGCGCCTCTGTCTGCGACGAAGCTTTCGGCGACGCGCACGAAGGTCTGTGCCAGATCGGGCAAGTACGCCCAGGCGTGAGCGATGCCGGGGTTGCCGGGGTAGACGAATCGGCCCTTGCCGAGCCCGGATGCCATCGCCATGTCCAGCCACGTGCCTGCACCCGGGCCACCGAAGAAGTCGCCCGCACGGATGACGACGCTGTCCACGTTCTCGAGTGCGGCCGCAGCGAGTCGCGCCTCCATCTCGATGCGGATGCGTGCTTTGGGCGTGTCGCCGCGCTCCGGAGCGGTTGACGTTAGCAGCGGCGGCAGTTCGCGGCCGAAGTTGTAGACATTGCCCGGCAGCATCAGCAGCGCGCCGCTGGCACGCGCTACGCCCAATGCGACATCGGCCAGCGGCAGTGCGAGCCGGTCCCACTCGGTGTACTGCGGATTCAGCGCGTTGACTGCCACGCTCGCGCCCTGCGCGGCCTGGCTTAACGCGGCATTGTCGAAGGCGTCGCAACGCACCGCCTGGACGCGCGGGCGGTTGACGAGCGCTTCTGGCAGGGCTTTGCGAGCCTGCGCGCGAACCTCCCAGCCGGCGTCCGCGAAGGCGGTGGAGAGCACCTGGCCAATGCGCCCGGCGGCGCCAAGGATCAATACGGTGGATGTCATGGGGGGTTCCTGGTGGGTCACGATGGCGCCATTGTTAAAGCCACCCGCGCAATGCACAATCGACACGTTCGAATACTCGTTATTCACGCATGAATAGCAAGACACTCTCGATCGAACCCGACTGGACGCTGTTGCGAGCATTCCTCGAGGTCGCGAACAGCGGCTCGCTGAGCCGCGCAGCGGTTGCACTAGGCAGCAGCCAGCCGACGCTGAGCCGGCAGATCGCGCAGCTTGAGGCGCAACTCGGCCAACCCCTGTTCGAGCGCACGACGCGCGGTGTGCGGCTCACCGAGGCCGGCGCTGCGCTGCGTCCCCCGGCCGAACGCATGCGCGAACACGCGCGACAGTTTGGGATGGTTGCGGCCGGCCGTTCGCAGACCGTGGCGGGCACGGTCCGGGTGACCGCAAGCGAGGTCTTCAGCGCGTACGTGTTGCCGGCATTGCTGGTCGGCTTGCGCCGATCGCATCCGCAAATCCAGATCGAGCTCGTGGCCAGCAACGTGGTCGAGAACCTGCTGGACCGCGACGCCGACATCGCGCTTCGCATGGTGAAGCCGACGCAATCTGCGCTGGTGGCGCGCCGGCTGGCGGATCAGCCGCTGGCGATGTACGCGCACCGCGACTACATCGCCCGGCGCGGCCTGCCCACGCCCGCCAACATGCTTGAGCATGACTGGGTTGGCTACGACCGTTCGGATCAGATGCTGAGTGGCTTCCGGGCCGCAGGTCTGTTGGTGGGATCGGAGCTGTTCGGGTTTCGCTGCGACAACCAGATCGTCGCGTGGCAGGCCGTGCTGTCGGGGCTGGGCATCGGTGTCACGACGCAACGCGTCGCGGCGCTCTCGCCGCAGGTGCAGCGGGTGCTGCCGACGTTGCTCATTCCGCCGCTGTCGCTGTGGATCACCGCGCACCGCGAGCTGCGTGGCACGCCGCGGTTGAAGGTCGTCTTCGACGCACTCGCCAACGCGCTGAGCCGCTAGAGCGAAGCGCTTGTGGAACTGCGCAGCGTCAGCAGCCCATCTTCAGGCCGGCACTGAAGACGCCGGCAGGGGTAAAGACATGTGAATGAAGCGACGCGTGTGCGACTTCTACAATGCATGCTCAACCTCGAAGGACAACGGCCATGATCTCGCGCGAACCTACGATCGAACGTCTGGCGGTGGCGCGCTCGCTGCTGCTCGAGCCATTCGGCCTTACCGACGCGACCTTGGCCAAGGCGCTGGGGGCGATCGCTACGCACCGCATCGACGATGCCGATCTGTACTTCCAGTACACACGCAGCGAGGGTTGGAGCCTGGAAGAAGGCATCGTGAAAAGCGGCAGCTTCGGCATCGATCAGGGCGTGGGCGTGCGTGCGGTGGCCGGCGAGAAGACCGCGTTCGCTTACTCCGACGACATCTCCGAAGCGGCGCTGATGGACGCGGCGTACACGGTGCGCACGATTGCCGCGAACGGCCAGAGCCGCAAGGTCAGGGTCGGCACGAAGCAGAAGGTCGCGGGCAGCCGCCTGCTCTACGCGCCGATGGACCCGATCGCCACCCTCGACAGCACGCAGAAGGTCGCGCTGCTCGAGAAGGTCGAGAAACTCGCGCGCAGCAAGGATCCGCGTATCGTGCAGGTGATGGCCGGGCTGGCCGGCGAGTACGACGTCGTGATGGTGGCGCGCGCCGACGGCACGCTGGCCGCCGACGTGCGCCCGTTGGTGCGTCTGAGCGTGACCGTGATCGCCGAGCAGACTGTCAACGGCGAGGTGCGCCGCGAGGTCGGCAGCGGCGGCGGCGGCGGGCGCTTCGGCTTCGGCTACTTCCACGACGAGATTATCGAAGGCTATGTGCATGACGCTGTGAACGCGGCGCTGACGAATCTCGAATCCCGCCCGGCCAAGGCCGGTGAGATGAGCGTCGTACTCGGCCCGGGCTGGCCCGGCGTGCTGCTGCATGAGGCCATCGGCCACGGGTTGGAGGGCGACTTCAACCGCAAGGGCAGCAGCGCTTTCAGTGGTCAGATCGGCCAGCGCGTCGCGGCCAAAGGCGTGACGGTGCTCGACGACGGCACGATCCCGGATCGTCGCGGCTCGCTGAACGTGGATGACGAAGGCAATGCCTCGCAGCGCAATGTGCTGATCGAGGACGGCATCCTGAAGGGCTACATCCAGGATTCGATGAACGCGCGCCTGATGGGTGTGGCACCGACCGGCAATGGCCGGCGCGAGAGCTATGCCGCGGTACCGATGCCGCGCATGACGAACACGTACATGCTGGGCGGCGACAAGACCAAGGAAGAGATCGTCGCCGGCCTCAAGCGCGGCCTGTACGCAACCAATTTCGGCGGTGGCCAGGTCGACATCACCAGCGGCAAGTTCGTATTTTCGGCGAGCGAGGCGTTCTGGGTTGAGAACGGCAAGATCCAGTACCCGGTGAAGGGCGCGACCATCATCGGCAACGGACCGGACGCGCTGACGCGAGTCAGCATGATCGGCAACGACATGAAGCTCGATCCTGGCGTTGGCGTGTGCGGC
>JANYBE010000140.1 GCA_025360945.1 Rhizobacter sp.
CCGCCGACGTCAATCATCCAGTGACAACGACAAACAGCCAAAGGACCCCAGCCCATGACCCACTGAACCAGCGACATTCATCCCCGTCCAACCGGCCATCCTGAATGTCGTTTTACCGGACACGCTGCTTGACGCTCTCCACCTCCCGGTCCTCATCTTCAGCGGCTTCCCGGAACAGCACTACGCGACAACACTCCTGCGACAAGGAGCCAGCGGCTACCTGAATAAGGACTGTGAGCCCGACGAGATCGTCAATGCAATCCGAATGGTCGCGCAAGGCCGTAAGTACATCAGCCCCGCAGTCGCGCAGCTTTTGGCAGAGAAACTGTGCGGAGATGGCGAGCGGTGCACCCACGATCTTCTCTCCGAGCGAGAGTTGCAGGTGTTTCTTCGCCTCGCGGGGGGCGAAAGTGTCGGTCAGATAGCGACTGGGACGTCGCTGAGCGTCAAGACCGTGAGCACCTACCGCACTCGGGTCATGGAGAAAATGGGATCGTCCTCCAACAGTGACCTCACTTACTACGCCATCAAGAACGGATTGATTCGTTGAGCCACGGGACGCTCGGCAATTCTATAGCGGCTTGTCGGTCGGGCTAGTCTCGCGTTGTTAGAGCTTGCTGTCGATCGGCGGTGTGCTCGATCCGTTCTTCCCCGAGCGCGACAAAGCCGCGCCGAGCATGGTTGTCCATGTTTCCAGGGGCAGCCGTGCAACCATGCGCGAAGCGAGCTGAGGCAGCAACCCGGCAAAAAGTGCCGAGCTGAACATCCAGCGCCAAGGTCGGCTCCAAGTCAAGGCTGCGCCCGCCGCGCTCGCCGACAGCACGAGGCCGAACGGGTGGTGCTGGGCGAGCGGTGTCAGCACGACCCTGGAGGCTTCAGCCGCGACTTGCATGGCTGGGCGAAGCGCGTGATGCGACCACCATTCCTTGAGCGTCTCGATGACAATGCCAAAGACTGGCAGGTCCGCAATGCGACCTCGGGAGAGCCGGCCCTTGCGTCCTGTCTTCTCCGCCATCACTGGCGGCGGCAATAGTGCCCGACGCAAGCGCGCTCGCGATAGGTCGACGCGATCTGCAGCGGTCATGATGGCGAGTGCCCAGACGAGCTGACTTCGCGCAGCATTGTGAAATCCGCGGCCAGTTGCTCCTTCACGTCCTTGAACGGGCGCGGCGCTTCACCCCGGCACGCGAGCAGGCATAGCAGAGAAATCACGAAGGGCACCGCGGGAACAATGGACAATGCCCAAGCGGCGCGAATGGTGGGCGCCGGCGTTAACGCCCACAACATCAGGGCCATTCCACCCAGCACGGCACCCACGAAAAGCAGGCCCAGGGCGGTCGCACCCAGTAGAGCGCGTCGCTTCCAGATCGAGACTGCCTCGCCGATCTCTTCGTTCACCAACGCTGCATAGGCCTCGACATGGTCGACAAGCAATTGCGGTCGCGTGGCCGCTAGTCGGAGCAATGGGTGAATGGACATGATGAGAACAGTGGGGGCTACCGCGGAGGTCAGTCTCGGTTGCCGGAACGGCTCGCCAGGACAACCAAGGCCATCAGTGCGGCGCCGGAGGCCGCAGCTATCAGAACGGACTTGAGCGGCTCGTCCCTGATGAGAGCAACGGTTGTGTCCGATAGCTGAGCCGCTTTCTCGCGCAGTTGCGCCGAACTATCGCGCACAGCGTCGATGCTGCGGCGCGTGATCGCTTCCGCCTGCTGCGAAAGGCGATCGAGGATCGGCGCGGCCTGCTCGCGGACGCTGTCTACCTTATCCCCGAGTCGATCAAACGCGGCGTTCGTGGCGTTTTGGGTCGAACGAATCGCGCCACTGGCGTTTTCAGCGGCCTTGTCGACCATGTTCGATGCAGCCGGGACTGTGGATTTGAAAGTGGTGTCGGTGTCCATGAGAAATCCTTAAAGTTGGCGCGGCGGTTCGCGCAATTTGAGTTTCAGCCGAGCCACAGCGAGGGACGATAGGTGGCGCGCCTTAGAAGGCGTCGGGGAACCGGTCTCATTAATGTAGGAAGCCGCCGACACCGCTCTTGCGGTGCATCGTCAGAAGACCGAGTGGGAAATCAAATTGACGGCTGTTCCGAACGCTCACCGTCGGTTGGGCAAAAATGATTCTTCCGCACTGGCTGGGACCATCTTGGGAAGCGGCAACATCATGGATGTCAGAGTCACCATCTGAAAGCGCGGGATGTCCGATGAGAGCAATGAAGTGTGAGCGCTACGGTATGCGGGTGTTCTTCGAGAATGTTTCGTGCGAGAACTGCGGTGCGACGCTCTGTTCATCCCGAGCGAACTGGTGATGGGATCCTTCGACGTCGACGAGGACGGCCAATGGTTCCGACTTGGCACCCGGTGCAGACGTTCCAGTGCTTCACGGCCGATATCGACCGTATGGCTACCTGGCTCGTGTCGTTGGAGCGCTGCGGTAAGCAATGCGGTAAGAGTTGCTGCACGCAGCCGCAACTCGCGGTTTTCACTGCCGACGCGAGCAGTGCTTGCCGGGCACGCCGAGTGCCCGAGGAGAAGCGTGAACGCGCGCCGTTGCATACCGAAACAAAGGTACACTATGGTCCTGCTCGACAAGATGATTGCCGCAGTGACACCACCGGAAGCGACGAGGCCCGCGTCGAAGCAGGTTGCAGGGCAGGGCACGGGCCGCCCCGCTGCCGGGAAGCTCGCTCGAAATGGTTCTGGACCCAGTGACTTGCGCTTCAGTCCCTATGGCGCCGGGCCCCTACTCAATCGTCGTGCACCGCTATGTTGAACTCGACGACGACCGGAGGAGAGGGCGCCGTCAAGGGGCGCGACAGTTCCCACAGTCACATGCTGCTTCTCTGCGAGATTGCAGACAACGGCTTTGCGATCAGCCCTCTGGACCCTGATCTGCAAGCGCTGCTGACGGGGCACCCCCGCCGTTCTCGCAGCCCGGCTTCACCCAATCGCCGGACGGAGTAAGGGTGCAATCGGATGACGCTCCTGGCGACGACAGCTCGTTTGCATCGCGAGCGGTAGCGCTCTTGCGGCGCGAGGCTGCCGTTCAGGAACGCGAAGAGAGGGTGAAGCAGGTCGAGGACATCCAGCGCGCGGCGGCTGAGGGGCAATCAGGCCTTGGAAGTCGCAACGCCGAGTTGCTGCTGGTAAACGAAAAACTTGTGATGGCGACGCTCACGGCCGACAACCTTCGCGAGGAGGCACAGCGCGTGCGTGCGCGACAGGATGAATTCCTTGCCATGCTCGCCCACGAATTGCGGAACCCGCTCGCGCCGGTTCGCTCGGCGGTCGAGTTACTTGCAAAGAGCGGCGGAACGCCGTCTGCGCGGCTGGTAGACGTACTGCGTCGTCAAGTGAATCAACTGGTGCGTCTCGTTGACGACCTACTTGATGTTTCCCGTGTGACTCAGGGCAAGGTCACCTTGCAACGGTTGCCCACGGACGTTTCCGCTTTTGTAGGACAGGCCGTGGAGGCGTGTGCGGAGCTCATCGCGTCGAGAAGACAGCGACTCACAGTTCTACTTCCGGCGGAAGGGGTGCAAGTCGAGGGCGACCTCGCACGCCTCACGCAGGTTCTCACAAACCTCTTGCAAAACGCTTCGAAGTACACGCCAGAAGAGGGTGAGATTGGCGTGACTGCTGAAGCGCGGGAGTCGGTGGTAGAGCTTCGAGTTATCGACAGCGGAGGTGGCATTGCAGGCGAAATGCTGCCGCACGTTTTTGACTTATTCGCGCAGGACGAGCAAGGGCTTAACCGTGCGCAAGGTGGGCTCGGTATAGGGCTGACGGTCGTCCGAAAATTGGTGGAGCTGCATGGAGGCACCGTGACGGCTCGAAGCGAAGGACGTGGTCAAGGCAGCGATTTCCAAGTGGTCTTGCCGCGAATGCAAGAGACGGTCAGGCCAACGCATACGCAAGCAACGGCGGCGACTGCAGCCGCTTCGTCACGTGTCCTGATTATTGAAGACAACATCGACGCAAGCGGAGTGCTTGCAGACATTCTGCGCTACTCCGGTCACGATGTTGAGGTAGCACCAGAAGGCACCCGTGGGCTCGAATTGTTCGATACATTTTTGCCGCAAATAGTTTTATGCGACATAGGTCTACCAGGAATGAATGGCTATGAGGTGCTGTCGCTGATGCGAGATAGGCAACGACTTCCTCCTCCAAAGTTTATCGCCTTGACCGGTTATGGAAGCGCTCAGGACGCCAAGCGCGCCCGTGAGGCGGGATTTGACCATCACTTGGTCAAGCCAGTTGACACCGACGAACTGTTAGCGATATTTGACGGCGCTACGAGGGACATTGACAGGGCAGCAAAACGTTAGCTTATATGGCGGACTGCACTAGGGTCTAGTTCGCGGCAGCCAAATTGAAAAAACTGTTTCAGTATCGTCCGAACTGACGCCGATTTGACCGCCATGCGCCTTGACAATTTCTTTGGCAACGTAGAGGCCTAATCCAAGGCTGCCGTCGTCTCGGGCATCGCCCGTCAGGTCGGGGGCTGCGCGCCTCAGTGGGTCAAATATAAACTTCAACAGGTTCGGTGGGATTGGTGGGCCCTCATTCGCTACGTCGAAAACGACGGCATCCTGTTCGCCTCGTAAGGTCACTCGCACGGTGCCCTGTGGTGCTCCGTACTTCAATGCGTTCGAGGTAAGGTTCCCGAGTAGTTGGTGCATTCGATTTGCGTCGCAGATTCCCTCAACGTTGCCGCTGACTTCCAGGTCAAGCCGGCGCCCGGGAAATGCCGCCCGCAGCAAGTTGACCTGCTCGCCAAACACCACACCAAGGTCAATCTTCGCCGCTTGCACGTTGATTCCAACGCCGAGGTTGGTGCGATTGAAGTCCACCAAATCGTCAAGCAAAGCTTTGATGCGCGAGCCGCTTGAAATCAGCCGCCCTGCGGCGACGCTGACGTTTTCGCCAGCATTCAATTTCTTGAGGAAGGCGGCCGTTAACCGAATGACGTTCAACGGGTTGCGCATGTCGTGCCCAAGCATTCCCAAAAGCAGATTGCGTGACGTGTCCAGCTCGGTTGTGAAATGGGAAATGGACTCGGCGACCGCCTGGTCAATCGCTTCCCCAAATCGGATGACGTCACCCAGGTCAGTGACGGCGTTACCGATTTGTTGTCCCCAGAGTCGCAAAACGCTGGCTCGCAGCGCTCGGTACTCCGCGACCATTTGATTGATGTTGAATCCGCTATGAGCCCTCAACGAGCCGTGCAACTGCGCGGCGGTGTGGGGAAGACTCGGGTCCGCCAACGCTTGCCCCTTCGATTTCTCAGCCTGCGCACTGGCAGTTTGATCCTGGGCCAAGTCTGCCGCAATCGCGGAAAGCATCTCGCGGGCGTGGTCGCGCAGTTCCTTGCGACTCATCCCATCGGCAGCTGGTCCTAGGGACGTCGCGAAGGCCTGCCACTCCTCGAGAATGGGCTCCATCGCGAAAATAATAAATTCACCAAGTCGCATGGTTCACTACATATGTTAAAGCTGCATTTTCCTCCTTTCACAGGCGGAAGCTGCGGGAAACTCAAGTTCACCAGGTCGCCTGGATACGCAGCTGTCCAAAGCCGAAGATCTGAAGGGTCTGAGCCCGGCCGAATTGACGGGGCTGGCCACGCAGATGCTGACCCACATCGCCGCGCAGTCCAAGCACATCACCGAGCAATCCAAGCACATCGACGCGCTGGACACGCGGGTGGGCTCGCAGGCCAAGGGTATCAAGTGGCGCGACGCCAAGATCGAGAGCATCACGTTCCAGCTGGCCAAGCTGAAGGCTTGAGGGTTCGGCGCCAAGACCGAGCGCATGAACGCCGAGCAGCGCGATATCTTCGAGGAGACCTTCGCCGCCGACCGTGCGCGTCTGGAGACCCAGCTCGCCGCCCTGCAGGGCAGCACCCCGGACGGCACCCTGGCGGCCGTGCTCCCCAAGACAAGCAGCGTCGCCAGCCCAAGCGCGAGGCACTGCCGCCACACCTGCCACGCGTGGACCAGCGCATCGAGCCGCAAGACACCCACTGCCCGACGCCAGAGTGCGGCCAGCCAATGGTGCGCGTGGGCGAGGACGTCAGCGAGCGGCTGGACACATCCCTGCGCAGTTCTTCGTGCAGCTGCAAATTCGCGGCAAGTTGGTCTGCAAGTGCTGCCAGTTGCTGGTGCAAGAGCCGGCCGCTGCGCAGGTCTTCGACAACGCGCTGCCTACACCGGGCCTGCAGGCCCACACGGTGATCGCGTGCTGACCCTGAGCCAGCGAGCGGGATACGACACCGCCTTCAACCAAACCGCCTCCCACATCTTCGTCATGGACGCGATGCTGACGAGGTGCCGAGCTCAACTCAATATGCCGCGCCCAGACGGATACTTTGCGCACGTCAGACGCGCGCAGGCTCGGGGATGAGCTGGCGCTGTTCAAGGGGCCATCATCGTGGCGCAGTCGAGGTCAGGTCGTCGCGGCGCCATCTTGTGCGGAATTGCTGTGGCTCGCCGTGACAAGGCGCGCTGTCGCTCGCGAGGTTTACATTGTCAGAACGGTCTTGCACAAACAGGGGCGTTGTCCGACAGCCAATTTAACCTCGCTCTGGCAACATGGCAGTTGTCAGCGACTGTCCTTTTATGGGACTTCAAGGCCCGCCCGGGCAGCCAGGTGGGCCGCTTTTTTTGGCGATCGCTCTGAGGCGGATTGACCCTCGTACGCGCCCACCGAATCGCACGGCTACATCGCTCACGTTGCCGGTCGGCGCAGGGAGGGATGCCAAGCTGCCAAGCGGCGCAATACAGTCAAGAAGGCGCGTCGTCGCGTGGCCGAGGTTTGCCATAGTTGTTTCAATCGCTTCCGAAAGTTGCTCGTGCGATACGAGAAGCTTGAGCGAAGCTTCGTTGGACTCAACCACATCACCGCCGCGATCATGGCGTTCCGCAAGGTGAAGCTGACCGTCAACACTATTTACGGATAGATTCTGGATAGATTCTAAGCCTGGGCGAAAAAAACGCGCCATGTGACGCTGGTCGAAACATAGGCCGGCTATTGTCGCCGTTAAGCAGGCGCCAGCAGCTCTGCCTGCAGCTCTTTCTGCCTGTCTCGGAGTTGTTCGCCAAGCAGCACCAGGTCTAGCTCTGGCGCGGCCTTGGCCTTCGGGAACAGTTCGTCGCGCTCCTCCTTGACATGGTGCTCGATGGCGACATTCAGCTCGGCGACCAGGGTGTCCAGCGCGGCGTTCGCTTTGCCGATAGTGCGGATGTCGGCGATCAGCTGCTTCGCTTCTTGATGCTCGGCCGTCGCCTCATCCAGCAGGTCGTTGTCCCCACGAAGGGCTTCGCGCAGTGCGGGATAAAAGATCTCTTCTTCGATTTGCGCGTGAATGCTCAGCTCGTCGCAGATCTTCATGGCGAGTTCGGTGCGCTCATTTTGCGTTGCTTCCGCGGAGGATGCCATTGCAAGTCGGGCGTAACCCACGAACAAATGCTTCACGGCGATATGGTCTGCATCGAGCAGCTGGCACGCGTCTTTGTCGGCAAATTCGGGCATGTCGATTCCTTGTTAGTTCTGCTGAGCTCACAGCAGCGGCGGGTCCATCTCGCGTCCGAAATGGCGGTGTTTGGCCAAGGCCTCTGTGAAGAGGCCGACAGCAGCTTCTGCATCACCGGGTTCGACACCGATTAGGCCGGTGCCGCCCTGTGCGAGGCTCTTATCCATGCTGATCGGCAGGCCAGCCTGGACCAACAATTGGCGTGCTTCGCCCACTGCCAGTATCGGCTTGCAGTGTCGAAATTGGTCTTTAATGAATTCCATCGTGTGACCGTCCTGTGCCAGCGCGGCGATGGCCGCCGCGCCGTCCGCGAGGATCAGGCCATCAAACAAGAAGCCCGGCTCGTTTTCCATCGACGCATCCGCGTCCAGTGCATCGCCTGATGTCGTTGGCATCGGCCCGATGCGTGGACCAACGATTCGACCAACGACGCCTTGCTTGAGCAACTCGGCCTGCGCCGCCCGAACGAACTCGCCGTGAACGCCAGGCGCGACAACGATCGCCACCTTCCGCCCAGCCAATGCGCCATCGCCAGGGCGATGAAGCAGCGAAAGAGCGGGTGACTTCAGCACCTCCGGCGGAGCGATGTCCACGGTAGCCTTGGGCATTGGCTCCGGAAGCGGGTCCATGCCCAGCCCCTTGGCGATCTTGGCGGCCAGGGCTTCGGACGCGTTCCTGAGCATCGAAACTGTCCGCTCGCGGATCGCCGGTACTGTGACTTTGGATAGCTCGAATCGGAACGCATTGGCGATGTGATCCTGTTCGACAGGCGTCTGGCTCTCGAAGAACAAGGTGGCCTGTGTGTAGTGATCAGCAAACTTCTCCGGCTTCGCTCGGACCTTGCCCTGCTCCTCCTTCGAGGAGATGCTGGCGGCCACCGACACGAACCCTTGCGCGGCGCCTGCCTGGAACGGGCATCCGCCCGCAAGTGAGTTCGGCTCGTATGACGTACGGCCGCGCGGAATAGCCTGACGGTGCATGCCGTCGCGCTGGTTGTTGTGCACAGGAGCGATCGGGGCGTTGATCGGAATCTCGTGGAAATTCGGACCACCGAGCCGCGTGATCTGCGTATCGACATACGAGTGGATCCGCCCGGCAAGGAGTGGATCATTGGAGAAGTCGAGGCCAGGGATGATGTGCGCGGTGCAGAACGCCACCTGCTCGGTTTCGGCAAAGAAGTTGTCCGGATTGCGATTGAGCACCATGCGTCCCAAAGCGCGAATTGGGATGAGCTCTTCAGGCACCAGCTTCGTTGCATCCAGGATGTCGAAGCTGAACTGCTCGACTTGTTCTTCCGTGAAGACCTGTACCCCTAGCTCGTATTCGGGGTAGTTGCCGGAGTCGATGCGTTCCCACAGGTCGCGGCGGTGATAGTCCGGATCTGCGCCTGAGATTTTTACGGCCTCGTCCCAGACTAGTGAGTGCGTGCCCGCCTTCGGTATCCAGTGGAATTTCACGAAGACGGATGCGCCTTCTTCATTGACCATTCGGAACGTGTGCACGCCGAAGCCTTGCATCGTCGCAAAGCTGCGGGGAATACCACGGTCCGACATCACCCACATCAGCATGTGCGTCGATTCGGGCATCAATGAGACGAAGTCCCAGAACGTGTCGTGCGCGCTGGCGGCCTGGGGGATTTGATTGTGCGGTTCAGGCTTTACCGCGTGAACAAGGTCAGGAAACTTCATTGCATCCTGGATAAAGAACACCGGGATGTTGTTGCCCACCAGATCCCAGTTGCCTTCGTCGGTGTAAAACTTGACCGCAAAGCCCCGCACGTCGCGCGCCGTATCCTTCGACCCGCGCTCGCCTTGGACAGTCGAGAAGCGTACGAACACCGGTGTAATCTTCCCGGCCACCTTGAACGGAGCAGCCTTTGTCAGGTCGGTCGCAGCGTCATAGCATTCGAAAAAGCCGTGAGCCGCAGATCCGCGCGCGTGCACGATTCGCTCCGGAATGCGTTCGTGGTCGAAGTGCGTGATCTTGTCTCGCAGAATGAAGTCTTCAAGAAGTGCTGGACCGCGCACGCCATACTTCAGCGAGTTCTGGTTGTCGGCGATCGGCACTCCCTGGTTGGTCGTGAGTGTCTGACCTGAGGAATCCACCCGCACACGGTCGAGGGAGTCGATCGTCGCGTTGACGCCTTCGGGGGCGACACTTCCTACCTTCGAGGAGGTGTTTGCCTCCGACAACGTGCTGCCGGTCGGCAAACGCGAGTCAGGTTCCACCATGGTGCCCGCTTGGGGTGCAACTCCGTTGGCGAAGCCGTGCTCACTCGGTTTCAACGTATTGGACGGTATTCTTGCCGCGAGTCGGTGTGAATGAACGGCTTTTACCACCGCCAAGTCAGACGGGTCGCCCGTGCCTACTCGCGTGGGACCGCTGTCGGTGTTCTTGGCCGCGGACTTTGCAGCGCTTGACTTGGCTTTCGATCCCGCAGTCGGGGTCGCTTTGGTACTCTTGGGCATCTGGATCTCGTAGTGCATGGCGACGGTGCCGGATGAGGAAGCCTAGTGCTCGCCTCACCTCTCTGCTGTAGGACAAAGGCTCGCAAAACGTGGGAAAAAAGAGCCCTGAGATACCATGTCAACACGCACGCCGTGGTTCGCGTCAATCGCAGCTGACGCGCAGCGTCGATTCGATTGCGGCGGTTCCTTGTGCCATTGCGACCCCTGGAGGCCCACGATGAGCCCGCGGGACGCGCAAGCGGATGTTGAGCAACCCTATGGCTGCCGTGTCGCGATCAGCGCGTCCTGGGTAGGTTTCATCGCAGCTTGGCGCCATCAACGCCGTCGATCGATGGGCACCCATGCGGGACAGCGGAACCCTTGGTGAGAACGAAGCCGTCGATGGTGTTGGATCAGGTGCCCGGGAAGCCCAGCAGTTGCTGTGTGAGGTGGAGCAGGTGCCGCACCTTAAGGTCGTCTGCGCAAAGACCAACTTCTTCTAGACCCAGGGGTGCTCACGGGAATCTGACCCCGGAGTGCGCAGCCATTTGTAGGTCTCCTGGGCTGCAACCCGCTGAGGCGCAAGTCCCCGTCAGGGGCTCAGCGCTATGGGCTTCAGCTTGACCCGCAGTGCGTTGCCGGCGATCACCTTGTCGAGCGTCGCGAGGCTCCTCGCGCCGACCCGCTGGGCGCAGGCCAGGTGCAGTGCGTCGCCCCGGCGCGGATGCCGCTCGCGGCGCCGAGCGTGAGCTGCGCGGCGCGGTGGAGGTCCGCGGGCTCGAGGGGCAGCAGGTGCAGGTCGGACCAGTGCGTGGTCGCGTGTTTTCCCTTGCTGAGTATTTCAGCCCATCGTGGACGGCATTTCAGCTGATCGTGGACAGCATTTCAGCGCGATCGTGGACGCTGTTTCAGCGTGATCGTGGACGATTGGGGGTGCGCGCAAGTGATCTTTCACCCGCGGCCTCAAGCTCACCGCATTTTGCGGACCGAGTCGATACCAACGAACAGAATCACGATGCGCCGAATTCGAGAG
>JANYBE010000145.1 GCA_025360945.1 Rhizobacter sp.
TCGCGCTCGACGGGTTCGTTGGCACCGCCAAGGCAATTGTCGCCAACCAGCATCGGTCCGTACGGGCCGACGGATGCTTACTTCGTTTGGTGGGCTTTGGTCCACCCGATCTCTCCACAGCAGCTGCTTGTACCGCGGGTAACTGTGCGCCGTCGTGGTTTCAGCGGCGCACATGCTCCTGTGCCGACCGCTCCACATAACGCTCTGCACCGCGCGAATCGACGAACCAGTTCGGACGCCCTGGGATTGGACGCAGTAACGCCGGTTCGGGGCGATTCAGCGGTTTGCCCAGCGGGAAACGTGGATCAATGGTGTTCATGCTTCCTCAACTAGTGAGTGACTCGCGTGTTGACCTTTGCGTCCGCCCATACCGCTACGCAACGGGTTGCCACTTCTTCCGCTCGAGCGCGCACGCAGTACAGGGACATCTCGGCCGCGAGGAAGCCTCTGGCTGCTGAGTCGACGCGGGACGCCGCGTCTTCTTCGTCGGCGCCTGCTGCGTCGGATGCCTTGGCTTGCTCGCCGGAGGCTCGGCCATCAACCGGTGCACTCTGCGTGCTGGCCACGACATCGGCGTCTTTCGCTCGGTGCCCGAGAGACTTTCAACGAGGCTTGACCATGGATTGCTCATGGCCCGAAAGTAGCCTGCAACGATGGAACTTGCTTCCCCCCGACTAGGGCATAGACCCCGCTTAGTTCGGGGAGGAAGTCTCGGTTCGAGCGTCCACGTTGGTCGTGACTGTGGCGCTTGCCCGGCAGCTTGTCCATGAAGAATGCAACCCGTCGCGTCTTCGTCTTGTCCGGCGTGCCCAGACATTTGGCTCGCTGCGGGCAGCCGCCGCACGCGGCCTCGCTGCCGCGAAACCTGCAAAGGCGCCACACAGGCCACTCGAGAAGCGTGCAGCACAAAGCTAAAAAAAGTTAAAGTGCTCGATTTCTGCGGCGTGCCGTGCAGTCCCAATTCGGGCTTCAAAGGCAGTCAGTGCGTGACGTTCTGGCCCAAGCCAGAGTCCAGCCTGTCTCCGGTACTTTGCCACGAGTTGATCTATCGTGGCGCTGTTGCGCGCAGGCAAGCCGTACCACCCCTCTCTTTCCAAGAGTGCAAAGAGTGCCAAGAGTGCCAAGAGATCATGCTGAAAAGTTCAGTCTTCGATGGACGAGTTGACGAAGAAGCGCGCGGCCGATGTGTGGCATAGCGGGCATTCTGAGCGGTGGCGGTGCGGCGCCTCCCTCGCGCGCGGAACTCGCGGCCATGATTTCGCAGCTTCACCACCGCGGTCCGGACGGCACGGGAATGCTGTGCCAGGACGAGCTCGGCCTGGCTCATGCGCGCCTGAGCATCATCGATCTGGCTGGCGGTCAGCAGCCCATCCACAACGAAGATCAGTCCGTCTGGATCGTCTTCAATGGCGAGATCTTCAACTACATCGAGTTGCGCGCGGAACTGGAGCTCGCCGGTCACCATTTCTACACGCACACGGACACCGAGGTCATCGTCCACCTTTACGAGCAACACGGCCTCGACTTCTTGCAGCATCTCAATGGGCAGTTCGCGATCGCGCTGTGGGACGTGCGCGCCAAGCGTCTGGTACTGGCACGCGACCGAACCGGTATCCGGCCCCTGTTCTACACCTCGGTGGGCGAGCGGCTGCTGTTCGCCTCCGAAGTCAAGGCGCTGTTCGCGGTGTCGGGTGTTTCGCGTCGGCTCGACCCGCTCGCATTGGCCGAAACGTTCACGTTCTGGGCTCCGTTGGCGCCGCGCAGCGTCTTCGAAGGCGTCCATTCGCTTGCGCCCGGGCATCTGATGGTCGTCGAGGGTGGGCGCAAACGCGTTGAGTGCTACTGGGACTGGTCGTTCCCGGACCACCCGATCGCGAGCACACGCTCGGCTGGGGACTTGGCAGACGAGTTGCGCGAACTGTTGGTCGATGCCGTGCGGCTCCAGCTTCGCGCCGATGTGCCGGTGGGGGCCTACCTGAGTGGCGGCCTCGATTCATCCGTCATCACCTCGCTGATCCACAACTTCACCGATGTGCCGTTGCGTACCTTCTCTTTGACCTTCGAGGACGACGAGTTCGACGAAAGTGCGCACCAGAAGCAACTCGTCGATTACCTCGGTACGCAACACTCGCAGGTGCGTTGCACACGTGCGGACATCGCCGCCGCATTTCCGCGTGCACTGTGGCATACCGAATCACCCATCGTGCGCACGGCGCCGACACCATTGATGCTGTTGTCGGGTCTTGTGCGAGAACAGGGCTACAAGGTCGTGCTCACCGGGGAAGGAGCGGACGAGGTATTCGGTGGCTACGATCTCTTCAAGGAGGCACAGGTGAGACGCTTCATGGCGCGGGCCCCGCAATCGCGCATGCGGCCGCAATTGCTCAAACGCCTCTATCCGTACCTCAAGCACTCTCCGGCGGCCAGCGGCGCGTTTGCGCAGCGCTTTTTCAGCGAAGGCATCGAGCACATCGATGCTCCCTACTTTGCGCACATCCCACGCTGGACGACGACCGGCCGCATGGCGCAGTTCTTTTCGCCGCAATTGCGCGAGGCGGTGGCCGGATGGGATCCGTACCAGACCATCGAAGCCACCTTGCCCGAAGGCATCCGCCGCTGGCCGCCGCTGGGGCGCGACCAGTACGTCGAGGCGCACACGCTGATGTCGGGTTACCTGTTGTGCTCACAGGGAGACCGCATGGCGATGGCCAATTCGATCGAAGGTCGGTTCCCGTTTCTCGACCATCGGGTCATCGAGTTCGCTAACCGCCTGCCGCCGCGTTACAAGCTGATGGGGTTGACCGAGAAGTATCTTCTCAAACGATCCATGACCGGGCTCTTGCCGGAGTCGGTGCGCACGCGCAGCAAGCAACCCTACCGCTCGCCCGACAGCCAAAGTTTCTTCAACGACGGCAAGCCGGTCGAGTATGTGGCTGAGCTGTTGAGCGAGCAGCGCGTCGGTGCGGCGGGATACTTCGACCCACTGGCTGTGCGAAAGTTGGTGGAGAAGTGCCGCAGCGGGAGGGCCATCGGTTTCGGCGACAACATGGCATTCGTCGGCATCCTGTCGACGATGTGGATCGACGAAATGTTCGTGCGGGGCAGCGCGCCCACGGCTCCGCGCTGATTTGGCAAGAATTCAACGAGAACGAAATGCTGCTGCACCAGTTATTCGAACAATCCGCCCGGCAGTCTCCGGACAAGGTGGCCCTGGTATTCGAATCGACGCGCCGCACCTACGCGCAGATCGACCGTTCGGCGACGCAGCTTGCCTCAGCGCTGCAGCAGCGCGGCGTGCGGCGCGGCGATCGGGTCGCGACGTTTCTCGACAATGGCATCGAGGCCGTGGTCAGCCTTTACGCCGCGCTCAAGTGCGGCGCCGTGATCATGCCGGTGAATCCGCTGACCAAGAGGGACAAGCTCACCTACCTGCTGAACGACTCGCGGGCGAGCGCGCTGATCGCGCACGCGGCTCTGCAGGCGGAATTCGAGCCGGCGCTGGCGCAAAACCAAAGCGTGCATACCTGCATGGTGGTCGACGACTCGGACGGCGCATCGTGGGCCGACGCGCGCTGCCTGCCGTACCCTTCCGAAGATGCAGATGTTGGCGTCCTGAACTCGCCCGGCACCATCGATCAGGACCTGGCTTGCATCATCTACACCTCTGGCTCCACCGGCGACCCCAAGGGGGTGATGCTGACCCATCTGAACATGGTGTCTGCTGCACGATCCATAAGCAGCTACCTCGGTCTCGATCGAGACGATGTCGTCGTGTGCGTGTTGCCACTCGCATTCGACTACGGTCTGTATCAGGTGCTGATGAGTTTCCAGGTCGGGGCAACCCTGGTGCTCGAGCGCTCGTTCTCGTTCCCGGTCAAGGTGCTCGAAGCTATGGTGCGCGAACGCGTGACGGTATTCCCCGGTGTGCCCACGGTGTTCTCGCTGCTGATGAACATGAAGACCCTGGGCGACTATCCGCTGCCCTCGTTGCGCATGATCACCAACACCGCCGCCGCGCTGTCGGAGGAGCACATTCGCCGACTGCGCGGTCTGTTCCCGCACGCCAGGCTCTATTCGATGTACGGGTTGACCGAGTGCAAGCGCGTCACCTACCTCGAGCCGGATCAGCTCGACGGCCGCCCCACGAGCGTCGGGCGCGGCATGCCCAACGAGGAGGTATGGCTCGTGGACGAGGCGGGCCGGCGCCTGCCCAATGGGAGCACTGGCGAACTCGTCATCCGCGGCAGCAACGTCATGCGTGGCTATTGGGAAAAGCCTGAGGAGACAGCGAAGCGCCTCAAACCCGGGCCGATCAGCGGCGAGATGCTGCTGCATTCCGGTGACATCTTTCGCACCGATACCGAGGGCTACCTCTACTTCGTCGCCCGCAAGGACGACATCATCAAGAGTCGCGGCGAGAAGGTCAGCCCGCGGGAAGTCGAGAACGTGCTGTATGGGATGGACTGCGTTCTCGAAGCCGCTGTGGTCGGCGTGCCGGACGACATCCTGGGCGAGGCGGTCAAAGCCTTCGTGACGCTCAAGCCGGATTGGCAGCCCCGCCCGAGCGAACGCGACGTGATCAGGTATTGCCTGTCGAAGCTCGAGAGCTTCATGGCCCCAAAGTACGTGTCATTCGTGGACGAATTGCCGAAGACCGACACCGGCAAGATCAAGAAGACCGGCCTGGCCTGATACGCTTGTGAACCATTGCAAAGAGAACGAGAAAATGCAAGACGTCAAGGCGAAAGTCCGCACCTACATTATGGACAATTTCATCATGGGCGGCACGGTTGCACCGTTCAAGGATGCCGACTCGTTCATGGCCAAGCATGTGATCGACTCCACCGGTTTCCTCGAGCTCGTGACGTTTCTCGAAGAGACTTACGGCTTCGTCGTTGAGGATGAGGAGATGGTGCCCGACAATCTCGACAGCTTGGACAACATCGAAACGTATGTGCGCCGCAAGCGCGCGTCCTGAAGTCGCGCAACGAGGCAGCGCACATTGAGTTCCGCTCCCTTGAGCCCTGCCGTGCTGGCCATCGACTGCGCCGGCGAAGCCGATCGAATTGCACGCTGGATGGTCGATGCCGTCGGGCGGCAGTTCCACCGCCGCGGCGTGGTCATCGCGCTTTCCGGGGGTGTGGACAGCTCGGTGTGTGGCGCGCTCGCCGTTCGCGCGCTGGGCCCAAAAAAGGTCTTCGGCCTGCTTCTGCCCGAGAACGACTCGTCGGCCAGCAGTGCAACTCTGGGCGCCCGTGTGGCCGATCAACTCGGAATCAATTACCGGACCGAGCACATTGGCTCGACGCTGGAGGCAATCGGGTGCTACCGCTGGCGCGACGAAGCGATCCGGGAGTTGTTCCCCGCCTACGGCGAGGGTTGGAAGAGCAAGATCGCAATCGCCGGTGGCGCGCAGGGGCGCCTGAATTTCTTCAAGCTGGTGGTTCAGTCGCCCGCGGGCGAAGTCTGCGAGCAACGCTTGCCGATTCGGCAATACCTGCAGATCGTGGCCGCAACGAATTTCAAGCAGCGCATTCGCAAGACCGTGGAGTATTTCCATGCCGACCGCCTGAACTTCGCAGTGATCGGTACGCCCAATCGGCTCGAGTACGACCAGGGATTCTTCGTCAAGAACGGTGATGGTGCCGCAGACCTGAAGCCGATCGCGCACCTGTACAAGACGCAGGTCTACGCGTTGGCGCGGAATCTGGGGCTGCCCGAAGAGGTCTGCTCTGCCATGCCCACCACTGACACCTACAGCATGCTGCAGGGGCAGGACGAGTTCTATTTCGCGTTGCCCTACGACCGGATGGACCTGGCGCTTTGGGCACACAACCATCAGCTGGCGGCAGCCGAGCTGGCGAGATGCCTGGCAATCGACGAAGACCGAGCGAAGTTCATTTACGCCGACATCGAGTCCAAGCGGAGTGCGACCCGGTACCTGCATGCGCGACCCGCGCTGGTCGAGACCGTGTCGGAGCTACCGGCTTGAGCCGGTGTCCTCGCCAGGCACGACGATGATCGACCGCGATCAGCAGCCGACGCCGCAATTCCAACGGCGATGTGCCGCGTTGGCCGAGCGCTTGCAGACCCTGCCCGACAAGCCGCAGGAGACTGCGGCAGCAACGCTGCGAGCGCTATGGCATCTGGCCAGCGGTCGGGCCATGTCGGTCGAAGCCGCTGAACAGACCGCGCTGCCAGTGCTCGATCAGGCTGCCGAAGCCCGGCTGGCGGATCTGATCTCCCGGCGCCTGTCCGGCGTTCCACTGGCGCATCTGACCGGACGGCAGCGATTCATGGGGATGGAGCTGTTGGCGGGAAAGGGTGCCTTGATTCCACGCCAGGAGACTGAATTGCTGGGCCATGCGGCGCTGTCGGTCTTGCATGGCCTGGCTGCCAAAAGGCAGAGTGTCGTCGTGATCGATGTCTGCACAGGTTCGGCGAACCTGGCGCTGGCATTGGCACAGCACGAACCAAAGGCGCAGGTATTCGCTGCCGACCTCTCGGAAGACGCTGTCGAACTCGCACGGCGCAACGCCGTCCATGCCGGCTTGAGCGACAGGGTCGAGCTGCGAGTGGGCGATTTGCTCGCGCCGTTCGATCAGGCGCGATTCCACGGCGCCGTGGATCTGCTGATCTGCAATCCGCCCTACATCTCGAGCCAGAAGGTCGCAGTCATGGCCAGCGAGATCAGCGACTTCGAACCTCGGCTCGCGTTCGACGGTGGCCCGCTCGGCGTGCGCATCCTGCAACGTCTGATTCGTGAATCGCCCGGCTATCTGAAGCCGGGCGGGTGGCTGGCATTCGAGGTCGGCCACGGCCAGGGCCCCGCCGTGTTGAAGCGCTTGCAGGCGCAGGGGGACTTCGATCGAACCCAGACGGTGACGGATGCGCACGGAGAAATCCGCGCCATCCTCGCTGCGCGCGAGGCTCGGTGAGCACCGAACGCCCGACGGAGCTCGATTCGGCAATCACCCCTGCCGAACAAGCCGCTGCGTCGGGCGAACTGCCCGTGAAGCATCAGACGACGGGTGCGACCGACTACTCGGTGAAAGTTGCCGACGTGCTCGCCGATTGCGAACGTGTTGTAGCCTTGTGGCGAGACAACCCGTTGCAGCCCGAGGACGCCGCGTCGAAGTATCGGTGGTTCTATCTCGACAATCCGTATGGTGCCTCGACGCAGCTGTTTCTTAACTGCGGGCCGCAGGGCAATCCTGTGGGTGTGGCCGGGATGGTGACTCGGCGGTTTCTGGCCAGAGGTATCGAACTCTCGGCAGGCCAGCTCACCGACTTCTTCGTGCAACTGGGGCATCGCACGCTCTACCCGGCACTGCTGCTGCAACGAAGAATGCGTGCCGTCGGGCTCGGTGTTCACGACCTGCTCTACGCCTACCCGAACGAAACATCGCGCCAGATCGTGCTGCGCATCGGCTACGCCGAGATCGGAAATCTGACGAAGTTCGTCGTCTTGCTTCGCTACGGCGAATTTCTCGTGCGATGGTTGCCGCGTTGGCTGGCTCGTGCTGTTGCTTCGGTTGTCGACGCGGTCCTTCCGGTGTGTTTCCGGCCGCATCGCCTGCTGCTCGGACGTTGGCGTGCGGAGTGGACAGAGTCAATCGATGCGCGATTCGATGTGCTGTGGGAGCGTGCGAAGCAATTCGATGGAATCATCGGCGTGCGGGACGCGCGCTTTCTGGCCTGGCGTTTCCTAGCGCGGCCGGACCGCCAATACCGCGTCTTCGTCCTCACTCAAGGCGCGGGCACGATTGCCGCCTATGCGATGTGCGAAGCGGTCGACAATACGCTGCACATCAGAGACATGCTGTTCGATCCGAAGTCGATTGAACAACTTCGGGTATTGATTTACCTGCTCACCCGGCAGGCGCTGAACCAGAATTTCGTGCGGCTGTCGTTCGAGGGCCTCGTCAATGATCAGCTGCGCAGCCTGCTTCGCGCGGCCGGGATGTTCGAGCGCGGCAGGACACCGCTGGTGGCCAGTCTCAGAACTGAGATTGCCGCGTCGCTTCGGGGCCAGGACTGGTACATAACCGCTGCAGATACGGAACTGTAAGGTCGGTGCCCACGCCAATCGATCAATTGCTGCCGGACACCGCGCTCAGTTCGTCGATCAGCGCCTTCGTCTGCCGGATGTTCCCGCGGCTCGACGCCCCAAACACGATGGCTTCGATCCTGGGTTGACCGCACACGTGCTCGATGGACTCACGCGGCGCAATTGCGCCCGAGGCGAGCACCGACATCGCGACCGGCCGAAAGCGCCGGGTCGCGATCGTCTCTTCGTTGACTGCACGTCCGCCGCACATCCGGAAGCCGATCTTGTTGATGTTGGCGCAGACGATGGGGTTGGCGATGCCCAGCACGTCGAGCAGCCGCGGCACGTTCATCGTGATGAAGCCGGGCTCAGCCTGATACTTGTCGCGGACATGGTCGTGGAACATGCGGAAGGTATCCTTCGTGTTCAGGCCAAGCAGCAGGTCGGTGATGACGTTCTGCATGAAGACGACCGGCGTCTTCAGCCCGTGGAACATCTTCGTCTCGGCGTCGACCAGCAACTGCATGATGGCCTCGACATCCTTGTTCGCCAGCGCCAGGCCGCCCTTGAGCACGGCGCCCATCGCGCCGTCCTGCGGCAGGAACATGCGCAGCGCCTCGATCATGCCGTGCTCGGTGACCGCATTCGCGTACTTGTGAGCGTAGGTGGTTGGCGACAATGACCAAGTCCGGCGTCCTCGCAGATCGCCGCGGCGTCGGCCGCATCGGTCTTGCCCCGCTTGCCGCTCATGCAATAGGGCGCCCATACAGTGCTTGGCGTTCGACAATGTCGATGCGCTGCTTCATTCGTTCGGTGTGGATGTTCTCGCCCGGCAGCTTGTCGATGAAGAATGCAACCTGTCGCGTCTTGCCTTGTCCGGCGTGCGCAGACATTGGCTTGCTGCGGGCAGCCGCCGCACGCGGCCTCGCTGCCGCGAAACCTGATCGGGATGTAGCCGTCGATCTTGCATTCGCGCCCGTTGCCATTGAGCTCCTGAGCACCCGCGCGAAATTGGGGAAATGTCGGAACCGCGATTCAACAGGCGGCCGAGGTCGGGTGGCGCCGCTGCGCGCAGGCTCGTGTCAGCGTGTGGGCAAGGGGCTGCGAAATGCCACCAGTGTCGGCGCGTCGAGCCATTCCACTGCCGCTGTGAAGCTGCCGAACGCGCAGACCGTGCTGACGAGTACGGTGCGCGTCAGACGGCCCGCGTCGGCGCCGAAGCGCTCCGCCAGAATCGGCACATTGCTGGCACTCGGCAGCGCGGCCACGAGCACCAGGATCGCGGCGGCAAAAGGATCCAGCGGCAGGCCCGCCGCGATGGCGACGCGCCCCGCCGCCAGCACCAGCAGCGGGTGCACCAACAGCTTGAGGGTCGCGAGACCGAGCACGCTGGGTTGCGTGCCGCCCGACACGGCCGATGCGATCTGGCCGCGCGCCAGCATCGCGCCGAGCGTGAACAGCGCGACCGGCGATGCGGCGTCGGCCAGCATGTCGACCGCTCGCATCAGCGGGGCTGGCGGCAGCAGCTTGGCCGCCGACGCCAGCGTGCCCAGTGCGATCGACCACGGCAAGGGATTGGCCACCATGCCGCGCAGCGCGCGCGTCGCGGACGCGCGAGCGGCGCTGCCGACGCCCTGGAGTCCGGGGTTGGCGTGCGCCCCGAGTTGCGACATGGCGATGCACAGCGAACTCGTCACGACCATGTCGAGCGCCAGCGCCACGATGGCCGGCGCCGCCGCGGCGGGCCCGAACAGCGCGATCAGCAGCGGCACGCCCATGAACCCGCTGTTCGGGAAGG